>CAZHOC010000107.1:0-10043 GCA_964534295.1 uncultured Bacteroidia bacterium
ACTAAACTGGTAATGGCCGAAGTCGCGATCTATTTCTTCAAGCGTCTCCAATAACTCAGCCAAAGACTCCAACTGCACCAGGCGCATACGGAGTGGCTTAAAGTGTGAAATGCCCTTGAAGTAATTATTATAATGTCTTCGCATTTCGCGGATACCGGTAAATTCGCCTTTCCACTCACAGGACATCACCAAATGGCGACGACAAACTTCGATTCGTTCCTGCATGGTCGGCGGAGCTAAGCGTTCGCCAGTGGCGAGATAATGCTTAATCTCTCTAAAGATCCAAGGATAACCGATCGATGCTCTACCGATCATCACTCCCTGCACCCCATACTGATCAAACATCTGCTTGGCCTTTTCGGGCGAATCCACATCACCATTACCGATGATCGGGATTTCGATATTGGGATCATTGGCTAATTCGCCAATCAAGGTCCAATCCGCACTGCCTTTGTACATCTGCTTGCGCGTACGACCGTGAATCGCCAGAGACTTGATACCTACCTCTTGAAGACGGTATGCGACCTCTTTGATTTTGATGGTATGCTCATCCCAACCCAGACGGGTTTTGACGGTTACTGGCAGATCGGTCTCATCCACGATCGCTTTAGTCAAAGCCACCATCTTGTCGATGTTTTGCAATATACCAGCTCCTGCTCCTTTATTGACTACCTTCTTGACTGGACAGCCAAAATTGATGTCTAAGATTTCAGGACCCGTAGCTTCAACGATCTGAGCACTGCGACGCATCGACTCCAGTTCAGCACCAAATATCTGAATACCGACTGGGCGCTCTTCTGGATATATGTCAAGCTTCTGCACACTCTTATGAGCATCACGGATAAGCCCTTCTGCACTAATAAATTCAGTGTACACCACATCGGCCCCCATCTCTTTACACAAGATGCGAAAGGGGGGATCACTCACATCCTCCATGGGAGCGAGCAATAGGGGATAGTTTCCTACGTCTATATCAGCGATCTTACTCATTGAGTCGTTGCCCTATAGATTAACAATACATACAATTTCCACACCGGGGGAGAAAATTCTCTCTGAAAATGAGTAAATAGAGAGTTCTTTGGCTAATTTCGGTTTCAAAGATACGAAAATAATCGTGGATTATTGATGGACAATTTTCGACAAATAGCAAAAGAAGCGCTTAGCAGCCACCCCTTTTTGGTGCCGCTGGGAGCCTTTTTGTTTTATTTGTTGTCCTTGTTGACGATCGGTGGATTGTGCATCAAGTTGATCTCCATGGGTACGGGTTATGATCTGCTGAGCGCAAGCGAAGCTTTAAAGGCTGGTAGTGGCTCTGAGTCATTGGCTGCCTGGACTTTTAGAGGGATCCAATCCGTCAACCAATTTGCTGGCTATGGCTTTGCCGCGCTCTTGCTGGCTTGGGCCTTGGGACGTCCGTCTGAAGAGTTGGCTTTACGTCCTGCGCCAGCACCCAATTTCTTGATCTTGGGGATGTTTACGATGGTGGCGAGTTTGCCACTTGTGCAATTTTTGATGTTGCGCCCTGAGTATTTTAGCAGTTTGGGTTTAGAGGGCCCATTCTGGGAACGCTTAGTCGGGCAGGAGGACAGCGCTCAACAATTGCTGGAAGCAGTATTTGTTGGCGCAGATAAAACGAGCCTGTTGGGCAATCTGCTTATCTTTGCTGTGCTACCCGCAATTTGCGAAGAAGCCTTTTTTAGAGGTTTGATTCAGCGGCAATTGGGGCGGCATCTCAATCCTCATCTTGCGATTTGGGTAGCTGCTGCGATTTTTAGCTTTATCCACTTTCAGTTTTTAGGCTTCTTTTCCCGCTGGGTACTGGGGGCCATGCTTGGCTACTTTCTCTATTATTCCGGTAGTTTATGGCCAGCCATCTTTGCCCATTTTTGTTTTAATGCGATATCGGTGGTTGGAGCTTCGATCTATCCGGAGCTCGCCGAGCCTGACTATCAGTTTAGTTGGGGACCGATATTGATCAGTACAGTGCTTACCACTGTATTGATGAGCTTGTATATAAGGTTTGGTAATGCACGTCTGCAAGAAGCCAAACTTCCAGATTCTCTCTCATGAATAATCTCGCACAAAGAATACTCACCGCTTTAGTCGCAGGCTCCGTTGCTGTTGCGGCAGTTTTTTATCATCCATATGGTTTAATGATCTTCTGTGCCATCGTGTCTATGGTGGGACTTTGGGAGTTTTTGCGGGTAATGGGCATAGGAGAAAGCAGGTATTTGTATCCTACTATGGCCTTGGGTTTAGGCGCCTGGGGAGTAGCTTTTAGTGAGATATACTTTGCGGATACCCAAGCCGTTTCTAGCTCACTTTACTTTCTGATTTTCCTTTGTTTGCTGCCTTTGACGGAAATCATCGCATTATTCAATCAGAAAGAAAAGGAGCCGGTTCGTACTCTAGGGACTATACTGCTAGGCTTTTTTTATTGCTTTTTACCGATATTATTACTTTTCAAATTATCTATCCCGGCAAACGGGGCTACCTACGATCCAATGCTACCGCTAGGGATACTATTTTTGACCTGGGTACTAGATAGTGGGGCCTACTTTTCAGGTCGCTTTTTAGGCAAGCATCCTCTTTTTCCGAGGGTCAGTCCCAAGAAGACTTGGGAAGGGGCTATTGGAGGGGCTGTTTTGACCCTAATCCTCGCTTGGGTGCTGCAAACCTACCATTCTCCGGATAATTACAGTTGGTGGATTATCGCAATTATCATTTGTGTGTTTAGCCAAATTGGAGACCTCGTGGAATCTATGTTCAAGCGAAGTATCCAACTCAAAGATTCTGGTAGCATCCTGCCTGGTCATGGAGGGATGCTAGACCGTTTTGACGGAATTTATCTATCGGTCCCTTTTATATTTTTCTATTTTTCGGTGCTTTAGAATGGCATTCTTGCAAGAATGAATCCTCCCTTTTGCAATGTTTAGGTTATTGCAATTGAGGGTTTGAATCTGTTTAAGTCCTCTCTACATTTGAGCAACACTTTATGTCTTTTTAGACGTATATACTGCAAAACAAAACAGATTTAGATATGGCAGAAACCATCAATGCCACCCTCCATCAAAAGCCTTCACCTAACGAGTCCTTGATGGCTCGTCTAAACAAGGCTGCAGATATCATCAATCTGGACCAGCGCTATCGCGACATCATTAGCGCGCCAGAAAGAGTGATCAATGTAAACCTTCCGGTTAAGTTGGATGACGGTACTACCCGTGTTTTTGAAGGATACCGAGTCGTACATTCTACGGTATTGGGCCCTTCAAAAGGAGGTATTCGTTATGCCCCATTTGTAGACCTTGATGAGGTAAAGGCCCTTGCTGGCTGGATGACTCTCAAGACCGCTCTAGTGGGACTTCCTTATGGCGGTGCCAAAGGCGGAATTACCCTCAACCCAAAGGTTCGCTCTACTGACGAACTCGAACGTATCACGCGTGCCTACACTCGCGCACTGAAAGATACTTTCGGTGAGGATTCTGATATCCCCGCTCCTGATATGGGTACTAGCGGTCGTGAGATGGCGTGGATTTTCCACGAGTACTCTCGTACCTATGGTTACACTCCTGGCGTAGTTACGGGTAAGCCGCTACACTTAGGTGGTTCTAAAGGTCGTGTACCTGCTACCGGATGGGGTGTTATGGAAACTACCATGAAGGCAATCGAGAAACTCGGCTGGGAACCAGAAGAGTGTACTTGTGCAGTTCATGGATTTGGTAATGTAGGTAGCTGGGCAGCAAAGCTGTTGAGCGACCAAGGTCTCAAAATCGTTGCGGTAAGTGATCACACTGGTGCTTACTACAATGAAGATGGACTAGATATCAGAGATATGGTCAGGCATCTTCTTGAGCATGGTAATCTCGATGGCTACAATGGCTACACGAAGATCACCAATGATGAACTAATCGCGCTTGACGTAGATGTTTTGATACCAGCAGCAATCGAAAACACCATCACTACTGACAATGCACATGACGTGAAAGCGCGCTTGATCGTTGAAGGTGCAAATGGTCCTGTTTCAGCTGACGCTGACTACATCCTTGATGAAAAAGGAATTTTGATTATTCCTGATATCCTCGCTAATGCCGGTGGTGTAACTGTCTCTTACTTTGAGTGGGTGCAAAACCGTCGCGGACACTACTATTCTGAAGAAGAGATCCGCGCCAAGGCCCGTCCGATTTTGCTAGAAGCATTTGAAAAAGTTTGGAATACCAACGAAAAGTACAATTGCTCTATGCGTATCGCCGCTTATATCGTGGCAATCGAACGTGTGGCTACTGGTATTGAAATGGAAGGTAACTTCTAGAAATAGTATTACACAGACTTATATTTTGCCGCCTTTCTCGCTTGAGAAGGGCGGCATCTTTTTTTACGCGAGCTGTAATAAACCGCCTAGATAAAAAATAGATCACCATTTAAATGATGCCTAGCCTCAAAATGCTACATGCTAAAAATGGGGATGAGCGTTCGGCGAAGCCGTAAAACAGAAAGAATGGGCGGAAAGTGATAAAATATGTGAATAAAAAATTACACTCACTGATTTATTCATAATCATGTAAATAATTAGAAAGGGTTACATTTTATGTTCCTGATAGGTTATTGATTTTTGTAACAGTTAACACCTGAAATCTATTTCCTATCATGAGGAGGACACACGTCTTAGCCTCCTTGCTCTTTTGTACTTTGTGTTTCGGCACGTTTAGCATTCAGGCCCAAGGCTCAGAAGAGATCGAGGGACTAAAGCACTATGAAAGTCAAATTTATTTCGAGCAAAACCTCGGACAGTTTGACGCTGGCATATTTTACCAGGCGCATCTAGATCATGCCCAGATGCGTTTTATGCAGCAAGGGCCCAGCCATGCCATGGTGAGGGAGCTGAGAAAGCCCAGTATCACCATTCCACAGCCAAAGTATGAGAACTATCGTTGGATGGACGAACAAGAAGTTGCTTATGAAGCCCTTGTTTGGAATCTCCGTTTTGCGCGTAGTTCACCCATCGCAGCTATCTCAGGGCGCAAACGTATGCCTGGGAAGATCAATTATTTTATGGGTGCTGACTCTAGTAAGTGGGTCCGCGGCGCGGAACGCTTCCAAGAGTTGTGGTACGAAGATTTGTATCCCGGGATCGATCTTCGCTATTACGGAACTGATAATCATGAGATCAAATATGATCTGATTGTCAAAGCCAAAGCAGATCCTAAGCGTATCCGCATGTACTTTGAAGGTACCGAAGGCTATCAGATCAATGGCGAAGGTGAATTGGAAATCTCTACCAAATGGGGCATTGTCAAAGATGCTGCACCTTATGCTTATCAGTTTATCAATGGCGAGGAGATTGAAGTCCCGGTCGTTTATAAAGCGATAGACGAGCAAACGCTAGGCTTCCAAGTCAAAGGCCGCTACAATCACAATTATCCACTGATCATTGATCCTGTGATACTTAATTGGGCCACCTATATGCACTCTAGTGGCTCTGATGACTATGTGATGGCCACCACGCTTGACGCCGACAAATATGTTTATATCACGGGTTATACCAAAAGCTTAAGCTTTCCGACTACTCCCGGTGTTTATCAAGACCTTTATGGTGGTGGAATAGACGCCTATGTAGCCAAGATGACCCCCCAAGGCAATAGTTTGGTTTTCGCCACTTACCTAGGGGGCTACGATTGGGAGCTATCTTATGGTATTGGTCTCAACGCCAAGAAAGACGTTTATATCGCTGGCTTTTTACGCTCAGCAAATTTCCCGACTACAATAGGGGCGGTACAGCCAGTATCTGGAGGAGGATTGGTCGAAGGATTTGTCAGTTGCATCAGTAACAATGGAGATAATTTGATTTACTCAACCTATTTAGGCGGTAGTGATCGAGACTACTTATATGATATGCGGGTCAATGCTGTAGGTGAGGCTTATGTGGTCGGCTATACCTTGAGTAGTGATTTTCCTACCACTCCTGGTGCCATGCAGAGCAGTCTAAATGGAAATGGCGATGCATTTGTAACCAAGCTATCCTCAGACGGGGGCAGTGTGCTTCAAAGTACCTTTGTGGGAGGTAGCAATTACGATCTCGCCAATGGTATGGCGCTTCGCCCTAATGGGGAAGTCTTTGTAGTCGGGAATACAGGTTCGACAGATTATCCGGTAACGCCGGGTGTTTTACAGCCTAATATTTCTACCGCTCCTTCACTGGTGGTGGAGGATGCCTTTATCACGAGACTTGCGCCAGATTTTGGCAGTGCGATCTACAGTACCTATATGGGAGGCACCAATACGGATGGCGCATATTGTGTCGCCGTCAACAACAATGGAGAAGCCTTTATTAGTGGAGTAACTTACTCTACCGACCTCAATACTTCTATCGGCGCTTTTCAAAGCACCAGTAATCCGAATCTAGGAAGTGGGGATGCCTTTGTGGCTCGTATCGCCAATGATGGTAGTGCGCTGCAATACCTCACTTATCTGGGCGGTAGCAGTGTTGAATTTGGAAAATCCATTGCAGTCAACGCAAACAATGAAGCCTATCTAGTAGGGGCGACTCGTTCTTTGGACTTTCCCGTTTCTCCTAGTAGCAATGCGCTCAACGGTATGTATGATCTATTCGTGATCTCGATTATGCCCGATGGCACTAGTATAGGTGAGTCTACCTTACTCGGAGGGCAATACAATGATTATCCGCGTGCAGCCGCTTCACTATATCTACAAGACAACAATAAGGTAACCATCGCCGCTACCACTCACAGTTCTGATATCCCCTTGACTGCGGGGACCTATCAGAGCACCAAAACCAATGGATTGAGCGATACTCCATGGATCGGTAATGTAGAATTTGGGACTGTCTTACCCGCTGAGATCAGCAGCCTTAATGCCAATTGGGATGACTACGTACAAGGAGTTGAGTTGAGTTGGTTTAGCTTCGAAGAACGCGAAATGCTGTGGTATGCCATCGAACGCCTCGTTCCCGATCAGGGTTGGGAAGAAATAGGACAACTCATAGGTAGCGCTCAATCAAATGATCAGCTTTATACCTATGTCGATTATAATGCTCAGACCTATGGCGAATCGACATTATACTATCGTCTCAAATATACCGGCATGGACGGCATCGATAATTATAGCCGTATGACAGAAGTGGAAGTTCCGCTCAGTCGCGAACGGCAATTCATCTTGCGCCCCAACCCGGCGAAGGATTTCGTACAAATTAGTTTCCTCAATGAATCAGCTCAGAGCTATAAATGGGAGGTGCTAGATGTCGAAGGACGTAAAGTTTCAGTCCAAAGCTTGGCCGGTTTAGGCCAGACTGATGAGAGTTCGATTGTACTAGATTTGCAATCTCTATCCGCAGGCATCTATTTGGTCCGTATCATTGATCAAAACGGCCATAGTCAAAGCGAAAAATTGTTAGTGAGATAAAAGAGAGTTTGTGCGGAGGGCTTGAATGATCGGATGATAAAAATTCGCTCATTCAAGCCCTCTACTATTCAACAATTCTTCCTATCTTATTGTATGGATTCAGCCTTAGTGCTTGCGCGTACTCGTAAGTGGGTCGCAAACTTTATCGTTGGTCATAATTTTTGTCCTTTCGCCGCTAAGCCTTTACAACAAAATAAGGTTCGTTTTGTCGCGAGTGAGGCCACCGACCAAGAGTCATTGATGATGGATTTGTGGCAGGAAGCTACCCATCTTTTGGATCAAACAGCAGAGCAACTAGAAACCACCATCTTGGTACATCCAGAGGTGCTGACAAGCTTTGAAGATTATTTGGATTTTCTCGGCGCTGCCGAACTCTTGCTCGAAGAACGCGAATGGGATGATGAGCTTCAGATCGCCAGTTTTCATCCTGACTATCTCTTCGATGGTGTTGATCCAGAAGACAATAGCCACTACACCAATCGTTCGCCTTATCCGATGTTACATCTGTTGAGGCAGGATAGTGTGAGCTGGGCAGTCGATACGCATCCAGACATTGAAAGTGTTCCCGAGCGGAATGTCGCTTGGCTCCAAGCCAAAGAAAAGGCTGAAATCCGGCAAAAATGGGATGAATTTAGAACGTTTGTCCCTGATCAATCGTTAGAATAATAAAATCTCCAGCATATGAGAAACCATGATCGGCTAAAAATTGCTCTCTTTCTAGGCCTATCCCTCGTGTTTAGCGTCATCGGTTACAATGTCCCAGACTGGTTTGGGATGGAAGCTGAAAATATCTTCAGGCCATTTGTCCAACTCTTATTTTATAGTTGGGGCCCAGCCTTAGCGGTTATGTTTTTGATCAACCTAATGTATGGTGGAGATATTAGCAGCCTCGGCTTTAGTCGCAAAAAGATGACCTTCAAATGGCTGTTTACAGCTATGGGAGCGCCCATCATATTTGTGCTATCGATGATAGGGCTGGTCTTTATTCTCGGTAATCTCCTGCACCTACCAGGTTTCGGTCAGGTTATTTTTAGCGAGAGTAGTATCAATACGGTACCAGTAATCAATCTTCTCGGATCCCTAGGAGACATTAAAGCCATGATGCCACAAGAAATGTGGATTACCGCTGGTTTGGTCTTGGTGATTGGGACGATTTGGGGAGCTACTATTAGCCTCTTATACAACCTTAGTGAAGAACTTGGATTCCGTGGCTTCCTTTTACGTGAGCTGCAAAGCCTTGGCTTTATGGGGAGTAACTTCATCATTGGTACACTTCAAGGTATTTGGTTGCTACCATTACTTTTCATGAGCGCCCCAAACATTGTGGCTGAAAATATCTGGTACATCCCAACGGTTATTGGATATAGCATCGCCTTGGCTTTCCCGGCTGCTTATCTCAGCCTCAAAGGCAAGAGTATTTATACCTCCGCTATCTTTATTGGCGTGCTCAATATCGTCGGACAACTTACCTACTTCTTTATTTGGGGAGAAGAAGTGCTGATCGCCAGCCCAAGAGGTTTGACTGGGATGATCATCTTATTGGCTGCCACTTATTTGATCCTTAGATGGGACAAAGACTTCGTGGATAATTATGCTAGCCTACGTTTCAGCCCAGAAGAAGAGGATATAGTGGAAGAGATTCCGATTGAAGATGAAGACCTGAGCGAAGAGGAGGATCAAGATGAGAAATAATCTCTAAAAACATATATAAGAAAAGCGGCGCGATATTTATCGCGCCGCTTTTCTTTTTACTATGTCTTGCTTAGTTAAATAGGTTACCCAACTTCATGGCTACTCCCATATCTCCAGCAATCTTAAGCTTGCCAGTCATAAAAGCAGTCATGGGATTGAGCTCACCTGAAACCATATTGTTTAGATCGTCGATATCAACAGTTACCGTACAATCTGCTTCTTTATCTTCGTTTGAAACGGTGTTATTGTCGCCACTACCGTCTAGGTAAATGACACCCTCACCTCCTTTAAAATCAAATTTAAGCGTAGATCCTAGCGCGTCGGCAGCAGCAGCCATCTTGCTTACAGTTTCGGTCGTGGTAGCTAAACTCATGATATATTTATGTTATTGAATACAAATACTTATCAGTCCGAATTTAGTAAAGCTAGCTTGATTTTAATAAGGGAAAATATAATTTTTTCCAGATTTTCCTGACCTCATTCGACGATTCTTCTTCACAACTTACCCCAAGCTAGATTTACCCTATTGCTTATAGTTCAAATTTCGCCCCAATCTGGCTAAGGAAATAGCATTTTCTCACTCATTATTACAGCAACACAATAATTAGATGTTAGCTATGCCTGCTTCTCTATCGTAAACAAAATTGAAGGCCTACAGGGAGTTGAGAGCTAGCGGGCTGTTCAAAAAAGTCCTAAGCCGCTCTTTTTTTTACAAAGATTCAAAAGCTAGTACGAAAGGTTTTGTAATTCTTGTCCACTTTTCCAGCGTTCTGCGAAGCAGAAGAAAGCCTAACTCCTGTCGACTAATAAATGTGGAAATATATATATCCCCTTTAAGGCTTCATTATCAAAGCTTTTGTGGAAAAAGTATTGATTTGAATGCTCAAGCAATTTCTAAAGATCAAAATAAGTCTAGCCAGATATATATTTTATTT
>CAZHOC010000108.1:0-10027 GCA_964534295.1 uncultured Bacteroidia bacterium
CAACAACTCAACAACTCAACAACTCAACTCCCGATAGCTATCGGGACAACAACTCAAAAATGAAATCATCTATATATATCATTCTTCTTTTTAGCCTCCTTTTTGCTTCCTGTGAGCAATTGTTCCTCAAGGAGGATGCCCCCAATACTCCGACAGCCATTTTTGAAGAGGCCTGGGAATTTGCCGATCAAGAATACAGTTTTTTTGCCTATAAGAATGTGGATTGGGAGGCCGTCAAAGCCGAATTTCAACCTAAGGTTTCCGACGATATGAGCGAGGAGGAATTATTTGCAGTGCTCGCTGATATGCTGTTTGAATTGCGGGATGGGCACGTAAATCTAAAATCCAGTTTTGATCGTTCCAGGAACTGGACTTGGTACCTAAACTCTCCGCCCAATTTCAGTGAAGATATCTTGGAGCGCTCTTATTTTAAATCGGAGCAGCAGATTTGGGGCCCTTTCTTGGTTTATGACTTTGGGGACGTGGGCTATATCCGCTACGAATCATTTGGAGAAAGCATTAGCAATAGCGTTTTGGATGATATTTTGACCCGCTTCGCGGAACGCAAAGGTCTCATCATCGATGTGCGCCATAATGGAGGAGGTAGCCTGAGCAATGCCGAACGCTTTGTCCGACGCTTTGCTGAAGAGAGTCAAGTAGTAGGGCGTCGTCGCAATAAATCAGGGCCAGGACACGAAGAATTTACGGAATGGGTAGACTTAACGGTCTCTCCTGCCAAAGATGCAGAAGATAATCTTCGCCCCCATTTTTACGGTCCTGTGATGCTACTTACCAACCGACGCAGCTATAGTGCTACCACTTTCTTTACCCAATTTATGCGGGAACTTCCCAATGTCACCGTTGTGGGTGATACCACGGGTGGAGGAGGAGGAGCGCCTTCCTTTACTGAGTTGGCCAATGGTTGGGGTTTACGCGTATCAGCTACCCAGCTAGAAGCACCAGATGGCTTTAATGTGGAGGATGGTATCCCGCCAGATGTAAAAATCGATCTCGCTTCAGGCGATGTAGCCAATGGTATTGATACAATCCTAGAAGAGGCCCTGCGTATTATTCGAGAGTAAAAGGCTGCTTTTGATTCTTGCTAGCAAGAGCTAATTTTGCAGTCTCAATTTAATCACCAATATGAAGACAATTTATTTCTGCCTTTTTTTAGTGCTATCATCTAGCCTTCTGGGGCAGTCCTACCAATATAGTCTTGACCTCAATCAAGTCAGCAATGACCAGTTGATTGTAAATCTTAAGGTTCCGGCCTTGGAAGGAGACACCGTCCTTTTCAACTTTCCCAAGACGATCCCCGGTACCTACGCCACCCAAGACTATGGTAAGTATATCAGTGCCTTTCAGGCCAAAACCGCTTCTGGCGAAGTGCTTGAAGTACAGGCGCTAACGGTCAATACCTATAAAATCCCTAGAGCAAACGAGCTAGCTTCTATCCGCTACAAAGTAGACGACACCTTTGATTCCGAGGAAAAGAAAGACAAAGTCTTCGAACCTGCTGGAACAAACATTCAAGCCGGTCGCAACTTCGTGCTCAATAACTCTGGTTTCTTTGGCTTTTTTGAAGGCAAGGAAAATTGGCCGGTAGAACTTAGCGTCGATAAGCCCGCCGATATGATCGGTATGACGGCGCTCAAGCAAACAGCCTTGACGGTTGATAATCAGGCTTTTCTAGCAGATTCCTATCACCAGCTCTTGGATTGCCCGATCATGTTTTCGGCACCAGATACCATTTCCTTTAATGTCGCTAATGCTCGTGTTACGATGAGTGTTTTTAACGAAAGCGGTCGTGAGCTTTCTGCTGAGATATATGAGGAGGTAAAGGTATCCATGAATGCAATCTCAGACTTCCTTGATGGCGAATTACCGGTAGATAATTACGCATTCCTCTTTTATATCAAAGATTATACTCGCTACCAAGACTTGATGTCTGGCGGCAAAGTGAAGATCAAAGATGTAACCGCTTTGCTCAAAGATATGGTTGGCCAAGGCTTTGGGGCCTTAGAGCATGGTAACTCATCTTTTTACTTCTTGCCAGACTTTGGTAATGAGATGGTGATCGATATGATCAAGGATGTTTGTATCCATGAGTTTTTCCATATCCTGACTCCACTCAACCTTCACTCACAGCATATTGGAGATTTCAATTATGTCGATCCCATCATGTCTAAGCACTTGTGGCTTTATGAAGGGATCACCGAATATTTTGCTGGCATCTCTCAAGTAAAAGGCGGCGTAATCGACCCTTATGACTACCTCAGCAAAATACTCAGAGGGCATATTCGTGGGGCTCGTAATTACCCTGAGACCGAGATGTCCTTTACTGAGATGAGTGAAAATGTACTGGAAAAGCCTTGGAGCAAAGAATACGGTCAGGTTTATGTGCGTGGGGCTTTATTGGGGGCCTTACTCGATATAGAGATTATGCGCCTGACAGCCGGTGAGAAAACTCTCAAAGAGGTTGTGGTAACCCTAAGCGAGCGCTACGGTAAGGACAAGTCCTTTGATGAAGAGACTTTTATCGCAGAATTTGTGAAGGAGGTTGATCCCAGACTACAAGAATTCTTTGACAAATATATCAGTGGCCGTACACCGCTAGACGTAGCAAAAGGTCTCGAGCCAGTGGGGGTGCTGTTTCAAGCTTCTTACCAAGGCAAGGCTCCTTTTAATCCGCTCGATGAAGATGAAAACGATATCAAGACCCGTTCTGCATTTGCTCTTATCGGAGAAGGCGATATCACCGTCAAAAAAGTAGGCAAAGAAGAAGCCATCGGCCTTAAAAAAGGCGATACATTCCCTGCGAGTGTGCTCAGAGGTAAATTGAGGGACGAGTATGGAGAATGGGTGCCAGAAGGTACGGTAGTAGAAATTCCCGTTGAACGTAAAGGGGAGACGGTAATGCTTGAATACGAGGTCCGTTATGTAGAAAAACTCATGAAGGATCAGATCTACATCCTTGAAGGCATGAACCCAAGAGAAGCACTGCTTTTCCAACGTTGGATGACCAATGATTCGCTTAAGAAAATCAAAAAAGAACTGGCGAATAAAAACTAATTCTAAAAAATGTTCCAAAAAGAGGGAATTATTACACGTGTAATAATTCCCTCTTTGCTGTCTGGACTTTTCTGTTGTAAGCAGGTAAAATAGTATTGAAAGGGGCCAATAAAGGTTTATTCCCCACAAACAGTAGCATTTGGTGTCGTTATAGACGCTGACCAAACACAACATTTTTTATGAGTAGCCGATATTTCAAAACCCTCAATGTCAAAGTAGAACACGAGCCAGAAAACGGAAAATTCTACATCCCTTTTAGCCCAGAGCCGGTTAGTCTTAGCTACCAAGCTGAAGGAGAAACATGGAAAATCAACGAAGTCCGTGTTCCTCAGGAAGCGCGTAAGCTCAAGATGGGAACCAGTCTGATGGAATTTGTGGTAGAGACCGCCAAAAGGGACAATCTCAAAGTAGATCCGGCTTGTGCTTACGCCAAAAACTTCTTTGCTCGCTTTCCTCGCTATCAGGAGCTTTTGGATTAGGCCTGCTTCGCAGAACGCTTAACCTACCTAAGTTCAAATAGAATGCTTTTTCGGCCCGCGCCATCGACTTTTACGATACGCGGGCCGATATTTTTGTGCTCAAATCCTGCTTCCAATACATAGGCAAAGCCTTGGCTAAAACATACTCCCAAAGGATGCCAGGGCCATTCCGAGTAATAAAAATCACTTCTATTCCCTTCAGCATCAATTCTTTGAATCTTACGAGCCGCATTATCAGACAGATAAAAACAGGCCTCGGGGCCTTGATCTAGGGCGTAAAATAGCTGGAGATGAGGCTCCGCAAAAGTAGGGCGCTCTGGGGCTTGTTCCAGTAATCCAGAGGCAAAAAGACTGAGCCCTTCTTGTTCGTTCCACACATAAATACTTCCCTCCTGATGGCGCTTATCTGTTATATATAAATTCCCCTTGGCATCGATGTGGAGGCTATTGATTCGCTCAAATCTATGCTTGCATAAAAGTTGAGGCTTGCCCTTGATACTTCTTCTGTAGAGCTGTTTGTCAAGCACAAAGTAAACGCGCTCTTGCTGGTCTACGGCAAAAATGGTCCCCAAAAACAAGTCCCAATCATCCGTCCAGATTAAGGTGTCTTTTCGTCCTTCAGGGCTGATACGAACCAGCATATGTTGTCCCTCGCTTTCTATCTCTCCTTCTCGCCACACCATTTGAGCAAGCCATAAATTGCCATGGGCATCGATCTGCAGCTCATGGGCATGAAAATTTTTCATCACCACACTCACTTCTCCTTGGAGATTCATTTTCCAAAGGGTCCCATCATGGTGGAGCACATCCACAAAGTAGATATCACCGTTCGGCGCAGCCACTATGCCCCAAGAAGGATGCGCCTCGCTACAAAGGGCTAGGCCAAGAAGGAGGATTAGGATAAGATATTTCATGTTGGAGACTTTTAGGTTTTACTGCTTCGCAGAACGATCAGTCGTTTTGTGGCATGCATGGCACATCTACCATCGGATAGAGTCAAGCGTTCTGCGAAGCAGGACAAAGATTATGACTTTACATATACTCTCACCCGACCAATCAATTGATTATTAGGGCCTTGCCATACGTCTGCCGCAAAATGCTGCTCTGGCTTCTTGGCGATATTGCGCTTGCCGTACCAATTGAGATAGGGCTTAAACATGATATCATAATAGGGTTGAGACAGGCTCGCCAACATCAAATGTATGTGCGGATTAGCGGTTGGGGATCTCGGGTAAGTTCCCGGCAAAATAGATTGGATCAAGTAGCGTCCTTTTGTATCTGTTTTGATGGTTCCTTTAAGGCGAGCCGAGGCCCAGTCGCCTTCAATACTGAGATCATAAACGCCCGCATCACTGGTCTGGGTCATGAACACCTCTGTCTCGGGTAAAGGGCAATTACAACTTTTGCTGTATACCTCAACCATCAATAGGAGTGGGGTACCAGGCTCCTTATCGTTTATGGGCTCAAAAACATGGGCGGGCGCTAGTTGCTGATAATCCCTCAAGAGGGTCTTTACACTATCAGGTACAGGAGATAAGCGTTGCGCGAATAGCGGAAAGGCCAAAAACAATAAGCTTCCCAAGAATAGGCTAGTTTTCATTATCATAAGGTTTTAGGCTAAGGAAATAGTCAACAAGAACAGCTCGCTCTGACTCAGTCAGCCGTGCTTCGGGATGAAGCCATAAATAGCTGGCCATGGGCATAGAATTGTCTTTGATCAGCTTGGCACATTTCTTTCCCACTATGGCGATATCCTCCTCGGATATCTCCTGCCAATGGGAGAAGTTCAGTTCAGAGCGGCCGTGCCGAACGTGCTCCCCGACAAAATCACTGACGGGATTGATATGAGCATACCAAGGCCAAACCGTTTGGTTGGAGTGGCAGTCATAACAAGCCGCTTTAAGTAGGCTAGCGGTACCTTCAGAAGCAGGATGCCTAGCCAATATATCATGCCCGGCATGCACTGATGGATTGCTCAATTCTGGTCTTGGAATCTGCCAAATCAATCCTGCAATGAGGAGGGCTGAGATTAGCCAATAAAGTCGTTTCATAATCTTGCTTTGAAGCTCAAGAAGGGGAATCCTCTTGGTGAATCCGGTCAAAATCGACCAAGCCTTAGGAAAAGTCGACTGAGGACTTAAAAGGCGTTAAGCGACGAAAAAGGCGCTTTGGTCGACAAAATTCTTTAATCAGCGCTCAGATCATTAAGTTGATTATATGGAGTGGAAAAAAAAGGCCTGGTGGGCTCATGCTGCTTTGTGGGCGGTCTATGTGTTTTCTGAGTATCTGGCCAATATGATGCATTATCGTCCTTGGCAGCGCGACGATCTGTTGCGGGATATCGTGATCTATTTGCCGGTGATCATGGCGAGCTCTTATGTGATTTCATTATGGCTAGTGCCTCGCTTCTTGCAAAGAGGGAAGCTGCCGCAATTTTGGTTGGGCATCTTGGGGGTAGGGACGCTGCTATACCTCGGAAGAATCTATTGGATTGCGCTGCTGGGATATATGGATGATGGCAATTGGGCGATCTTTCCTGCTCCCAAAGTCCTCAAAAATGTCATTAGAGATTATGCTGTAGTGGGTTTTGCCGTTTGCCTGCAAATCATCGCTGATTGGCGGCGACAGGCTTTGCTCAACCAACAATTGCAAGATTCTCAGGCCACACTTGCCCTCAAAGTTCTCAAAGCGCAGCTCCATCCTCACTTTTTGTTCAATACGCTCAACAATCTTTATGGCCTGAGCCTCCGCCAATCCCAAGCTGCTCCTGAAGGAATTTTGAAGCTTTCAGCCCTATTGGACTATTTGCTCTATGCCGCGGAAAAAGAGTATGTCTCGCTACAGCAAGAGGTCGATCTGTTGGACAATTATATCAGCCTAGAAAAGCTACGCTATGGCGAAGAGCTAGCCCTTGATTGGCAAATAGGCGCTGATCTAGCCTCGCTTCGCATTGCTCCCTTGATCATATTACCACTGGCTGAAAACGTTTTTAAGCATGGCCAAAAAGCCGATGATGGGCGATTACATTTAAGCATCGAATTGAGCCTTGATGGCAATCAATTGAGCCTTCGCTTTGGCAATAGCCTCAATCCGTCCCTAGCATCGACAAAAAGTAGTGGAGGCATCGGCTTGCAAAACCTGCGCGAAAGACTCGATTTACTCTATCGTGGGCAGCATGAAATGAAGATCGATCAAGGGAGGGATTGGTTTGAAGTACAGTTGGAGATTTCTTTAAATTGAGTCTATGAGTGCCTATTCCTGTTTGATATTGGATGATGAGCCCATAGCGAGGGAGATTTTGGAGCACTATGTCAGTCAAGTGCCGGAACTCAATCTGAAAGCTAGTTTGGGCGACTCATTGCAGGCGATGAGCCTATTGCGAAAGGAGTCCCTAGATCTTTTGCTGCTAGATATCCAAATGCCCAATCTCAATGGCCTGCAATTATTGGAGAGCCTTGACCATCGGCCAGCGGTGATCTTTACGACGGCACATCGGGAATATGCATTGGAGGGATTTGAATTGGCGGCGGTGGATTATTTGCTCAAACCCATTGCTTTTCCTCGCTTTTTGAAAGCTGTGAATCGATTTTTTGAGTCGCAGACTAAAGAGCTGAGCGTTCCGCGCAGCGTGAAAAGAGAACACATTTTTGTCAGAGTAGATAGGAGGGAAGTGAAAGTCTTACTGGCTGATATACAATGGGTTGAAGGCCTAAAAGACTACATACGGATACACACACCTGCGCGCAAATGGGTCGTAAAGAGTAGTTTGAGCGCCTTCGCCGAACGCTTAGCCTCAGAATCCTTTATTCGAATACACCGCTCCTATATCGTCGGGAAGGCTTATATCACGGCCTATGATGGGGAGGAGGTGATGCTAGGAGCGCAAACTTTACCATTGGGACGCACCTTTAAACAAGCCTTTTTGCAGTTTATGACCACCGAGCCAAAATAAATATTAATTTGGCAGCGATTTGATCACTACATCAGATCGTCCGCTAAATTACTACTACTAATGGCTGATACGACTACTAACTACCGGTCTGCCCTGTACACGATGTTTTCGCTCTTCTTTATGTGGGGCTTCATCACGTGCATGAATGACATTTTGATCCCCTATCTCAAAGAAGTTTTTACCCTCAGTTATACCCAGGCGATGCTGGTACAGTTCGCTTTTTTTGGGGCGTATACGATTGGTTCTTTGATCTATTTTCTGTTTTCTTTGGCCGGTATCGATCCTATCGAACGCGTAGGCTATAAGAATGGAATCTTGGTAGGACTCGTAATTTCTGCGGTAAGTTGTGCCTTATTTTACCCTGCGGCCGAATACCAGATTTATGGTTACTTTTTGGGCGCCCTGTTTTTGCTAGGGATTGGTTTTACCATCCTACAGATTGCCGCGAATCCTTATGTGGCAATATTGGGGCCTTCCTCTACCGCTTCTAGTCGACTCAACTTGGCCCAGGGTTTCAACTCTTTTGGGACTACTATTGCGCCCTTGATCGGAGGCTATTTGGTGTTTGAGTTTTTTGCGGGCCCCGGCGGGGAACTCTCAGCCGAGTCTGTAAAGACGCCTTATCTCATCTTTGCAGGGCTATTTGTGGTGCTGGGCATCTTCATTGCCATGTCCAAGTTACCGGCTATTCAGAATGATGAGAAAATAGAAGCCGGGCTAGGAGCGCTCAAGTACCCTTTTTTGATTCTAGGTGGCCTAGCCATCTTTGCCTATGTGGGTGGAGAAGTAACAGTAGGAAGTACGCTGATAAACTATTTGGAGCTACCTGAGGTCGCCGGCATGGAGAAGAGTAAGGCAGATATTTTCTTAGCCTTTTATTGGGGAGGAGCCATGATCGGTCGCTTTACAGGGGCGGTATCCTTAGGCAAAAAATTGACGCCTAAGTTGTTGCTGACCATGATTGGGGTGGCTTTAGGCTTTTTTGCGGTAGTCTTTCTTGCAGCCTGGCTCAAAAGTGATGGTGCATTAACCCTAAGCGAGATGCTTCCCTTCCTAATATTTGTCGGTCTAAATCTCATCGGATTTGTGATTGGGCGTTCGCTGCCAGCGAGAACCCTAGGCGTCTTTGCTGGTATCAACGTATTGATGCTCATCATTGCGATCAATAGCTCTGGTGCTGTTGCTATGTGGACAGTGATCGGGATGGGCTTATTTAATTCGATCATGTGGTCCAATATATTTACCCTAGCGATCGAAGGACTGGGGAAATACACCAGTCAAGGCTCTTCAGTATTGGTAATGATGATCTTAGGAGGGGCTTTGGTTCCCCTTATCCAGGGCGCGGTGGCAGATAGCACGGGAGATTTACAATTTTCTATGATTGTACCCATCTTTTGTTATCTGTACTTGGTATTTTACGGCCTCAAAGGAGCTAATATCGGGAAACCCAAAAGTGAAGCATAATTGCGAAGCTAAGAGCCCCCGATTTTCAATCAATCATACACATAATTAAAAAGCATACGCCTACTAAAATGACACCCATTGCTATCGGAATTGATATTGGAGGAACAAATACTAAATATGGTATTGTAGATAGAGAAGGAAATGTGTTGGCCAAGCACTCTATCTCCACCCGACAGTTTGAGTCAGTCGAAGAATATGTACTATCTGTTTCTAATGCAGTTAAGGCCCTAATCGCAGATTTAGGTCAGGAGGTAGAGGTTACAGGGATTGGTATCGGCGCCCCTAATGCCAATTACTTTACGGGTAAAATTGAGAATGCCCCCAATTTACGTTGGAAGGGAGTGATTCCGTTGGCGGACTTATTTGAGGCTCAGTTTAAAGCCAAGGTTACGCTCACCAATGATGCCAATGCTGCAGCGATAGGGGAGATGATGTATGGTGCCGCTAAGGGGATGAAGAACTTCATCATGATCACCTTAGGGACTGGAGTGGGCAGTGGTTTTGTGGTCAATGGTGATCTGATTTACGGGCATGATGGTTTTGCTGGTGAGTTTGGGCATGTTTGTGCGGTAAGAGGCGGAAGACTCTGTACTTGCGGGCGTCGCGGATGCGTGGAGACTTATGCTGCTGCAAGAGGAGTGGTGCTAACGGTTCAAGAAGAATTAGCTGCTTCTGATGGAGCTTCGCCTATGCGCCACATTTTACCTGAGAATTTAACCCCCAAAGATATTTTTGAAGCGGCAGAATCTGGAGATCCCATTGCTCATAGAGCTTTTGATTATACGGGTAAAATATTAGGAGAAGCTTTGGCTAATGCAGTAGCTATTACCAGTCCGGAGGCTATTTTCTTGTTTGGAGGGGTAGCTAGAGCTGGTAAATGGATATTAGAGCCTACCAAGCGATACATGGAAGCTGACCTGCTTGGCATATTCAAGAATAAAGTAGAATTGATTCCTTCAAAACTTCCTGGAAGCGAGGCCGCCATTTTGGGAGCAAGTGCGTTAGTTTGGAAAGAAAAGGAAAATATTTCTTAAATTTATATAAGCAATAATATATAACT
>CAZHOC010000109.1:0-9968 GCA_964534295.1 uncultured Bacteroidia bacterium
TATATATAACACCAGCATCGCAGTCTACATTTGTTCTTTTTGCTGTTGAGACACAAGAGCACCTGTCATCGTATAGATTTGTAGGGTCCCGGATTGCTCAGCTAAGGCTGATAGCTCAACAAAAGCTTTAGAATTGGCGGGGTTAGGATAAACCTTAAGCTCCTCATTAGTTAATTCTGATTGCAATGCTTCCTCCGTGGACGCCTCATTTTCTTCTCTTACTAATGGGCTATTTCCCTGTTCTTCCAGCGCTGTAACATTTTCTGAAGGATCGCTCATCCGGGAAGCAGGGAAGGAGTTTACTTGCACTTGATCCAGAATAGAGGTATTGACCCCAGCAGTATTGAAGCTACTAACGGCTAAGCCAACTTTGACACAGTTACCCATAGCTACCGTACTCGTATAAGTTGGGGTCCAGTTTACCCCATCGCTTGATACAAAGCCAACGAAGGTATCTCCCGTACGAGAAATCTTTACCCATCCCGGAAGGACTCCCGGACATAGTGCTGCGGCCGTATATCCATTGGTACTAAATCGTGTTTGATAATAGGTACCTCCATTAGGTCGCTTTAGCATACTTACATTGGCAGACCCCTCATCAAAGCTTTCTCTTAGCATAATGCCAGCCAGCGAAAACTTTGATATCGGCGTGATGTCCGAAACTCTAGCGATGATTTCCCCATTGCCGCACAGATCGGTATAGGCAAATTGAAATTCGTCTTGGGTACCATATATATCATTACCAGAAGAAGATACCGTGAAGCTTTGGTTATTAGCATCATAGCAGGCAGTACCCGGAATCGCAGGGTTGCCGATATCCGTATTGGCCCAATTTGCAGGTAATGGATTACAAGTAGGTACTACTAGATTTACCGTATAATCTTCCACCTCACCAAGCGGAAACTGCTGACAAGGTCCTGCCCAACCGTTGTAGCGCATGGCGATCCTCATTTGAGTGAGTCCTGAGTTAGCCGTAGCAGGGATAGTCAAGAAGGTTTTGACCTTATTTTTACTTTTTACTTGGACTAGCTTTTCACCGGCATCGTCAAAGTCTCCATCTTGATTGAGATCAATCCAGACCCTCCAATACTCTCTATACTTACCATTGGCAAAACCTGGCTTCAGCTCTATGCCCGTAGAGCGTCCTATTTCTAGGTCTGTACTCATTGCAGTGTAATCGCCATAGCCATTATCATTACCAGAAAGGTTATTGATCGTACCAAGCTTTATCTGGTCAATCCACTCATATTGGGTACTTTGGCCAGAGGCTTGACAGTAAACTGGGCAGACGGCTCCGCCATCAATGACACCGTCACAGTCATTATCAATCCCATCACAAAGCTCGGCATTGCCAGGGAAACTTAATGCTTGCATATCATTACAATCTGTCCCATCGAGAACGAAGCCAAAAGGAGCTTCGCAACTCACCACAGAATTATTAGGATCACCATATCCATCTCCATCCGCATCTAGGTACCAAGTAAAGGGACTAGTGGCATCGGGATTGGCCTCATCAATAATCACAGTTTGGGTTTGTGCACTGTTATTACCGTTTCCATCTTCGAAAAGCCAAGTTATGGTATAGACTCCTTGTTGATCGTAGAATAGTGGATCTAAAGTCGTTCCTTGAATAATTCCGTCACAATTATCAGTGGCCGTTGGCACCGTGCTCACTGTAGCAGAGCAGGCACCATTGACAACTGGCAGAGAAATCATATCCGCTACTGGAGCATTAAGATCATTGATAACTACTGTCTGGGTTTGGGTAGCAATATTGCCATTGCCGTCATCATAGGTCCAAGTCACCGTGTAGTTTCCTTCTGTACTGTAGCTCAGAGGGTCATTGGTAGTGGCGGTAACCGTTCCAAGGCAATTGTCGGTAGCAGTAGGGGCCGTTAGCGTAAGACTACACTCTGCCGTAGCATCAGCTAATATAGCGACATCAGGTACGGGAGCAGTATTATCTTCGATAACTACGTTTTGCGTTTGGGTACTGCTGTTACCATTTCCATCATCAAAAACCCAAGTTACTTGGTAGCTGCCCACGGTATTATAAATCAATGGATCTGTGGTAGTAGCGGTAATCGTTCCAAGGCAATTGTCTGTAGCAGTTGGAGCGGTCAAGTTGAGGCTACACTCTCCGGTAGCGTCAGCTAGTACTGGCACGTCAGGTACTGGTGCTGTATTATCGTCGATAATTACGTTTTGGGTTTGAGAACTGGTATTCCCGTTACCATCGTCATAGGTCCACGTTACTAGATAGGTGCCCTGCACATTATAGCTTAATGGATCAGTAGTGGTAGCGGTGATAGGTCCAGAGCAGTTATCGGTAGCTGTAGGGGCGCTTAGCGTTAGTCCACAATCCGCAGTAGCATCAGCCAGCACGCTGACGTCAGCTAAGGGAGCCGAGTTATCATCAACGATTACAAACTGTATCTGGGTAACGCTATTACCATTACCATCATCGTAGGTCCAGTTTACAACATAGCTTCCTTGGGCATTATAGCTTAAAGGATCGCTAGTCGTCGCAGTGATAATGCCAGCACAATTATCTGTAGCGGTAGGTGCTGCTAGACTCACCCCACATTCAGCCGTAATATCAGCTAATACGAGGATATCCGGTACGGGATCAGTATTATCACTGACAATTACATTTTGCGTTTGTGTACTGCTATTACCATTGCCATCATCATAAGTCCAGCTAACCACATAATTACCCACGGTATTATAGATCAAGGGATCTGTGGTAGTCGCAACGATTGAACCAGCGCAATTATCAGTAGCAGTAGGGGCGGCGAGAATAAGGCCACACTCTGCCGTGGCGTCAGCTAGAATGCTGATATCCGGCACGGGAGCAGTATTATCATTGATAACTACATTCTGAGTTTGACTAAAGCTATTGCCATAGCCATCATCATAGGTCCAGTTAACCACATAGTTACCGACTGTATTGTAGCTCAAGGGATCAGTAGTGGTCCCAATAATCGAACCTGCGCAATTATCGGTAGCAGTAGGTGCTGTGAGAGTAAGGCCGCACTCTGCCGTGGCGTCAGCTAGGATGCTGACATCTGGTACA
This sequence comes from uncultured Bacteroidia bacterium, assembly GCA_964534295.1. Lineage (GTDB taxonomy): Bacteria > Bacteroidota > Bacteroidia > J057 > J057 > JBCAWW01. The sequence goes on from CAZHOC010000109.1 coordinate 3,077, forward strand.
GGAGCGGTATTATCATCGATAATTACGTTTTGGGTTTGTGTACTAATGTTCCCATTCCCATCATCATAAGTCCAGTTTACAACATAGTTGCCTTGCACACTATAACTCAAAGGATCGGTAGTCGTGGCTACAATGCTGCCTGCACAATTATCAGTAGCCGTCGGAGGTGTTAGGTTTATGCCACATTCGCTAATTGCGTCCGACAAAACTGGAATATCTGCCTGTGGTGCAGTATTATCACTAATAATGACATTTTGAGTCTGGGTATTGGTGTTGCCATTACCATCATCGTAGGTCCAGATAATTACATAGTTGCCTTGCACAGTATAGCTTAAGGGATCAGTAGTGGTACCGACCAGTGAACCTCCACAAGCATCGCTAGCTGTTGGAGTCGCACTTACATTAACTATACATTCCCCTGTCAAGTCAGGAAGGCTTGGTAAATCAGGACTAATGCTTCCTCCTAAACAACTACCAAGCGTCCATAGCCCCTCGGGATCTACATCTGTAATTTCTACCCAGTTAGCTCCCACATCCTGATTTCTTTTTCCCACAGCCGTCCAAGTAAGTCCGCCATCGGTACTGTTGAAAAGCTGCAGCGAGCTTTCGACCAAAGAGTTAGCGTTTTCGATATCAAAATAATAGAATCGTAAACTGGCCGTAGCCCCGCTATTAGAAGGTATTACTTCAAAATAGCGGCCAATACTAGACTGACTCCCAAGCAAATTATTGAAGGCGATGTGCCCACGTCTTATCTCTGTTAGCCCTAGGTTATCGGTACTGCTTATCGCTAGCCCAATATTTCCCGGATTTAGAGTGCTGACATTATTTATTGCCAGTTGAGTATAAAGCTCCCCTCCGAGAGAATCTAAGACTCGATTCGTTTCTGATTCGCCCAACAGATTTCCATTAGGTGCATTCAAGCCTAAGTCAAAACCATTTAGGTTAAGGTTTCCTGTCAAAAATTCTAATGCGTCGTTGACTTGGGTATTGATCCCAAGTACTAGTTCAGCTGTGTTTTTATCCACAAGCAAACGGTGAAAAGTAGTTGCCGAACTTCCTCCGATAGTATCGGAATTGAGACCACTAAAGGTAACCGTTCCTTGATCAGCGGAAAAGTCCCCATCATTGACCCATCGTGTGTCTTTCAGTTTTAAGGTTGGACTTCCTTTAACCACCACATCTCCTCCGACCACCTTAAAGGTAGTTTGAGCCTGGAGACAAGAGGTGCTCAAAAGAATGAGAACCAGTGCTTTGATAGTTTTTCTCATCGTTTAGTTTCAGATTTTTGTCAACTGAGCATTGTCTTGGCAAGGTGAGGAAAAGAAAGGCCAAGCATTTGGACCATTGTTCCATATGCTTGAATTATTGTCCCAAAATGAATTTAGAGATGGCTGAAAAGGGGCTAAATAGAGAATTTACAGCTAGAAAGGAGTAAAGATGCTACACTAAGGGAGAGCCATTCTTAAGGGATCTATCCCAACTAAATACTGAGAGGCTTTTCCTTAAGCAATCGTATCGTGCATATTATTTTCCAAGGTTTCTTGAGAAGCTGGCCTTGGATTATTACTGCTTCGCAGAACGCTTATCTCCATCGCTTTGCCATTGTAATTTCAAGACTCATCGTTCTGCGAAGCAGTCTACTTTTCCTATCTCCATTTAGGCGATTTTAGCTTATATCACGTACCTTCATTTTATTGAACCTTTCTCCTTCTCATTACCCATCTAGTTATGCATTTAGTTTCGCCTCTTATTCAAAAGTCTCTTGGGCTGATATTATTGATAGTGATTCTTAGCGCTTGCGCGGATCGGGGCAAGCGCAATCCTCGAAAATTATATCTATCAGCCTCAGTTCCTGAAATAGACAAAAATAGAGAGAGTAGGATTCTTACCGCTTTCTTCGGACTTGACAATGGATTAACTCAAAGAGCAAGAGCCATCTATAGAAATGCTCCTGGCAAGGATGGGATGCCCCTCGTATTCTCCCATGAATTGGATCCTAACACACTTGATGGGTCTGACTTTGCCGTCACTACCCAAAACGGTTCTGTCTATGAGGTTGAAGCAGCTAGTTTTCTCCCGGCAAATGAAGAGTTCGAACTTAGGACGGTCTTACTTATCGGGGAGTATGGCAATTATACGGACAACCCTCCGATTTCGGTAAAAGTGGTAGGAGATTTAATGGCAAGAACAGGTCAAAATTTTAAGGGAGATAGCATTTCGGTAATACCCTTAGATGCAGGGCCGATCTTGAGCTATGCAGAATATTTCACCATAGATGCTGATTATCCTTATATCGAAAATGGGGATGGATGCGACTGCCCCAAAGAGGAGACCCAAACGGTGGTAAAAGCAGTTTGGGCCGGAGGGGTTAGGGCCTTAAATGGAGAGGAATTGGGAGATAAGGAGAAAGACAAGTTCATAGTGACTATGATTAATGAAGGAGATACCATCAAGGTTTCCCCCTTCCAATTAGCAGACCTAAGCGACAATGAAAACAATATCGATCTCTGCTTAAAAGAAGCAGGTATTCCGATACTAGTAGAGGTTAGCGAAAATATCGCTATCGACCCCAATGATGATCCTAATCCAAGGACGGAAGTTAGGGTTGTAAGTAGGTGGTGATCGACCCCACAACTTTTCATCAAAAAAACGCCACTCAAAGCGAGTGGCGTTCTCTTTATCAAATCATTAGACTGTTTTTGCAAACTTCTCGTTAAGGGGCATATGCCTCAATCGTTTGCCGGTCAGACTAAATACTGCATTGCCAATTGCGGCTCCAATCGGTCCAATCGGTGGTTCGCCAACGCCTCTCGGTCGGTCTCCGTTTTCTAGTATTACCACTTCAATTTCCTTTGGTGCATCCTTCATGGTGGCCATGCGATAAGGTCCAAAGATCGTTGGGGTGATTTGGCTTCCATGGATTTCCATTTTTTCATACATACTCGCACTTAGTCCCATAATGATGGCTCCTTCCACTTGTGCTCTGATACCATCTGGATTGACGGCCACTCCCACATCAATGGCACAGACCACTTTATGAACTTTGATCTCTCCCTTTTCGATGGAAACTTCTGCTACCTGGGCACAAGGGGCGGCTAATTCTACCGCACAAGCAATACCTCTAGCCCTGCCAGGAGGTAGTGGAGTATCCCAAGCTGCTTTTTCTGCAGCTGCTTTGAGTACTCCCTTCGTCAATTTGGCATGTTCGTCATCCAGCAAATGCGCTAAACGGAAATCAAGTGGATCCTTCCCTGCTTTATGCGCCATTTCATCAATAAAGCTTTCCACTACAAAAGTATTCGCCATTAGACCCGGTGCACGCCACATGGTAGTAGCAAAGGGCAAGTCCACTTTCCAAGAAGACACCCTAATATTGGGAATTTTGAGGTATGTAATCCTTCCTCCTCCCCAAGCACCTAAATCAGAGCCCAAAATGGTTTCGAAAGTAGGAGACATGATCGGGCTTCCCCCAAAGGCAGCGGCACCGCTAGAAGTATTATGCTCTATTCCCTCAATCATACCATCAGCACTCAGTTTTCCTTTTAGGGTATGATGGGTCAAAGGCCGGAATTCTGCAGACTGAAATTCATCTTGCCTTGTATAGTAAACGTGAACTGGCTTACCTACTGCTTTGGCGATCAGAGCAGCCTGCATGGAGTTTGGGGTATGCAGTCTCCTGCCAAAACCGCCGCCCAGATAGGTAGGAATTACTTCTACCTGTTCTTCTTCAAGGCCCAATACTCCTGCGACCTCAATTCGGGTAAATTTCGGTACCTGGGTGGATACATAAATGGTAGCTTTATTTCCGTCTACAACTGCAACAGACCCATTGGGTTCCATCTGAGCATGCGCACCATTAGGAGTACTGTATTCAGCTTCAAGGACGTCTTCTCCGCTATCGATCGCTGAACCTACTTTCTGAATCAAATATTCTTCCCCCTTGCCTACTTTTACCATCTCCTCAATCTCGGCTTGCTCCCAATTCTTATTTGTCTGCCAAGTCACCTTGACGGCACGGGCTGCCATTTCTGCTTCTGGTCGTGTTTTGGCCACAACTGCTACAAAATCTTTTTGCTTTACCACTTGTACAACACCCGGCATTGACTCAGCTTTGGAGGCGTCTGCACTAACATAAACCGTATCGATTTTGGGAGGACGGATTACTACCCCATACAACATATCAGGCACCTTCACATCAATCCCAAATATTGGGGCTCCCTTCACCTTTGGCACCAAGTCAATCCGCGGCAGTGCTTTACCAATTACTTTGAAGTCTTTTTGCTTTTTTAAGCTAACCTCTTCAGGGATTTCCCAGCTAGTGGCCTGCTGAACGACCTCTCCATAGGTCATGGATTTGCCATTGCCTGTAATCACACCATTAGCAGTGCTCAAACTAGCAGCAGATACTCCCATGATTTGTGCTGCATTATTGATAAGCATTTGCCGCATTTTCGCCCCTAGCTCTCTCAGAGGATTCCAAAGGGCAGAGATAGAATCACTACCGCCTGTGGAACGGGGATCGAGTGGACGTCCGGCTGTAGTAGCATGTACCACCTCTATTTGGTCGATATCCACTTCAAGTTCTTCAGCAGCAATTTGGGCTAAGCCGGTAAAAGCTCCCTGCCCCATCTCTACCTTGGGTGAATGTAGGATAATTTTATTCTCGGCAGTTACCTCAAACCAAGCTATTGGTCCCTTTTCGGGAGTGTAGTCAGCTATAAGCGCACCCAGATTATCAAACATCATCCTACGCATAGGATTTCGGAAGCCGTAAACAAGGCCTACCATGACGCCTGTTCCTAAACCAAACCTAATCAGGAACTTTCTTCTTGAGGTCTTTTTCTTTGTATCACTCATTTGATTCTCTGATTAGGAATTAGTCCGTTTAATTTCAGCGGCCCGATGGATAGCCTTCCGCATGCGATAGTAAGTCGCACAACGACATACATTGTTGATATTGTTATCTATATCTTCATCAGTTGGGTTGGGAACGGCTTCTATTAGGGCCGCAGTAGCCATCATAAATCCTGGTTGGCAGTAGCCACATTGTGGAACGATTTCCTCTATCCAGGCTTGTTGGACCGGATGAAGATTATCCCCTTCTGAAAGTCCTTCAATGGTCGTAATCGCCTTGCCAGCAGCATATTTGGCGGCAAATGTACAGGAACGTACTGCCTTTCCATCCACATGTATCGTGCAGGCGCCGCAGGCTGCTTTACCACAGCCAAACTTAGTCCCTTTTAAATCGAGGGTATCTCGAATCACCCATAATAAAGGGGAATTACCATCTACCTCTACGCTTTGAGCTTTACCGTTAATGGTGAAATCTATTCTCATTTTCTTATTCTGCTTAAGTTTATTCTGCAGGGATTTTTGCGCCCTCTTCAAACCACTCAGTTACCGCTTTGATATAGTCTTCTTTGGAGACAGGGGGCTTTTCTCTTGCGACACCTTCGTTGTTTACTCCAGGATCAAACACCCATAACACCAAAGGATCCTTAGTCATATGTTCTAGCAAATCTTCCTGAGAACGATCACCATTTTTGGTCCGATCTAAAATTGCCTGAGCAATTTCTACCCGGCTTAGCCCTTCCCAAGCCATACTGCGTGGAGCAAGATGCCAGTGTGGCGCTCCTGGCAGGCCAGAAAAATTATTGTTCTCACTTTGATGACAAGTGCTACACTGAACCACTTCCATACCATGACCTTCAGGTCCGCGTTGCACATTGAAGTGGTGAATGTGGCTATCTTCTCCCTGACGAGGGCGATCACCTGCAGGATGACAGTTGATACATCTTTTGTGTGAAACAACGTCCATCATAATGTCAAATGGACTGGCAACAGCTGCTTTTTCTTGTACCCCAGGATCTGGATCAGTGGGTGTGTCATGACTAAAACTGCTCGAGCCTAATCCAATCACTAGGAAGGCTATGAGTAGGGTTACTAAAAATTTTTTCATAGAAGTAGTTTTACACAATAGAGTAGATCTGATTTTATCCCCTCTTTGTAGGAGTTAGTTTGAAGACGTCAAATCCCGGAAGAGAAATCAGGGTCTCTTCCGCCTTTATCTTTAAGTATGTCTGTTAGGTGTTTTTCGCAAAATCTTCGGCCAAAGGCATATTGCGTAGTCTTTTTCCGGTCAGACTGAAAATTGCATTAGCAGTTGCAGCACCAATAGGACCAATTGGAGGCTCTCCTACTCCCCTAGGCCTATCCCCATTTTCTAGGATCACCACTTCCACTTCCTTAGGTGCCTCCTTCATGCTAAGCATGCGATAAGGACCAAAAATCGTTGGCGTAATCTTACTACCATTGATTTCCATCTTCTCGTACAAACTTGCACTTAGTCCCATGAGGATTGCGCCTTCTACTTGCGCTTTGATCCCATCAGGATTCACGGCAACCCCTACGTCGATCGCGCAAACCACTTTATGGATTTTGATTTCACCATTTTCAATCGAAGCTTCTACTACCTGGGCACAAGGCGAAGCTAATTCTACCGCACAGGCAATACCGCGAGCTCTCCCTTTGGGTGGTGGAGTTCCCCAACCAGCTTTTTCCGCCGCCGCTTTGAGTACTCCCTTGGTCAATTTGGCATGTTCATCATTTGGCAAATGCGCGATACGGAAATCAAGCGGATCTTTCCCTGCTTTATGCGCCATTTCATCGATGAAGCTTTCTACTACAAATGTATTTGCCATTAAACCTGGGGCACGCCACATATTGGTGGCAAAAGGCAGCTCTACTTTCCAAGAAGAAACCCGAATATTGGGGATCTTTTTATATATGATCCTACCTCCACCCCAAGCGCCCAAATCAGAGCCCAAAATCGGTTCTAAGATAGGAGCCATAATCGGACTACTGCCAAAGACAGCAGCACCACTAGAAG
>CAZHOC010000110.1:0-9956 GCA_964534295.1 uncultured Bacteroidia bacterium
CTCAAAGATCAACTCAATCAGGACTATCCTGATATGGAGTGGGTAGAACGCATTCACTTTGGCGGCTTGATGGACTTGCCGGACGAAAATGGTGATACCAAGGCCCAAGGGCCAGTGAGTGGCCTGGCAGTGGATTTATTTGATGAGAGCTCCGGTGAAAGCGAACGCTTAGCCATTACGAAATCCTTGCAAAGTGGTCGCGTTCCGACGAAGTCGAAAGAAATACTCGTCAGCGATGCTTTTGCCAAGAAAATTGATCTCCAATTAGGAGATGAGATTACCTTCTTTGGCTCAACCATGAACGGCAGTATGACCTTCCAAAACTTCAATGTGGTAGGTACCGTCAGCTTTGGTTCGGCAGCTTTGGACCGAGGAGGCATTATCGTGGACTTGTCAGACGCCAAGCAGATCTTGGATATGGAGGACGCCGCTGGCGAACTCTTAGGCTATTTGCCCGGAGGCAAGTACAATGACAAAAAAGCCGCCTCTTTTGCGGCTGCCTTTAACGAAAAGTACGCGGACGATCCCGACGAATTTGCCCCAACTATGTTGGCTCTGCGGGAGCAAAATGATCTAGCCACCATCTTGGATTATACTGATATCATCGGGACCATCTTTGTGAGCATCTTTGTCTTTGCTATGTCTATCGTCTTGTGGAATACCGGCTTGCTGGGTGGCCTACGCCGCTATCAAGAATTTGGGATCCGACTCGCCCTAGGGGAATCTAAAAGCCATATCTATAAGACCTTGATTTACGAGTCGGTCCTAATTGGCTTTATCGGTTCTGTTTTCGGAACTCTCTTGGGATTGGGGCTTGCATTCTACCTACAGGAAGTAGGCCTAGACTTTAGCGAGCTCACCAAAAATGCCGCTGGCGGCATGATGTTACCCTCGGTTTACCGAGCCAATATCCAACCGAGTGCCTTTTACTTAGGCTTTATCCCCGGCTTATTTTCCATGGTCTTGGGTACCGCTTTGTCGGGCATCGGTATTTTCAAACGCAATACCGCGCAATTATTTAAAGAATTAGAAGTATAGGTTTTAGTACGGAGTAGAAAGTATTAAGTACAAAGACAAAATTTAGCTACAAGTCTATATACTAAATACTTAATACTATCTACTTCCTACTAACTACTCAAAAGAATATGAAAAGCTTAGTGATAGCCCTATTGGGCAGTTTATTGATGATGAGTCCCGCACCGGATGCCAATGAAATCATCCGCAAAGTGGACCTAAACATGAGTTCTAAGAACCGGATCGTGGAGTCGGAAATGGTGATCCAAGGTCGCCGCGGCAATCGCACGATCAAGTCTCGCTCTTATTCGGAAGGGGATGACCGTTCTCTGACAGAGTACCTAGCCCCAGCCCGAGAAGCAGGCACCAAAATGCTCAAATTGGAAGATCGCCTCTGGATTTATACTCCAGCTTCGGATCGCACCATTCAGCTTTCAGGCCATATGCTGCGCCAGTCGGTGATGGGTTCAGACCTTTCCTACGAAGACATGATGGAAGACCGCGAACTCACTGAGATCTACGATGCCAAGACAACTGGCGAAGAGATGGTTGGCGACCGCAATTGTTATGTCTTGACCCTCACGGCCAAGGTCGATGATGTGGCTTATCACAGTCGCAAGATGTGGGTAGACGCGGAGCGTTTTGTACCGCTAAAAGAAGAGCTGTTTGCCAAAAGCGGCCAAATGCTTAAGCGTACTGAGCTGAGCAATGTGGTCAAGATTCAGGGGCGCTGGTTTCCCAAGACCATGCTTTACAAAGACATGCTCAAGACCGGCAAAGGCACCGAATTTATCATGACTGATATCAAGTTTGACCAAGATATACCAGAGCATATTTTCTCCAAGGCTTCGCTGCGATAGGGGATTTATGATAGGAATTGAGAAGGCTTATCCGATTGGGTAGGCCTTTTTTGTTGGGACTGCTGCGCAGAACGCTTGTCCCTGGTTACGGCATGTGCGGGTACGGCAATGATTCATTTCGAACGAGCGTAGCGAGGAGAAATCTCCTTGATTTCAAGATGCAATTACAATTGAGTGATAGGAGATTTCTCGTCGGCCTATCGGCCTCTGTCGAAATGAAATCGGGGATGGTTTAGCGACATGGCACTGCCTTGTCGCGCTAGGGATAAACGTTCCGCGAAGCGATCAACCCAAAATCCCATCCAAAATTTCATTCAAGCGATCGGGCTGATCGAGGGAGATGAAATGCCCGCATTTATCGACAAAGTGAGCAGGCACCATGGGATTTTCTTGATGAAGTTTATAGATATGAGCGTAGCAAAGTGGGTCCTTCTTAGCGATGATGAGATGACGCTCAATTTCCATAGTATGAAAGAGCCGCGCTAGGCGTTGAAATTCATTTTGCTTGGCGGTTTTGAGGGGTTGGAGGATGGTCTTGACCTTGAGATTGATAGACCAATCTTCATGAGCTTGAATGACATTTTCGATGCGTTGCTTGAGTCCCTCTCCCCTATTTTGGCTGAGATTACGCAAGAGCGTGCGATGCCCAAACTCACTCATCAACAATTGCTTGAGGCCGGGCACCACAAACATCTTATGGCTAATGCTATCGAGGGGGGTGCTAAAGGGATAGATGACCGTATTGAGCAGAACGAGCCGCTGCAGTTTGGCTTGATTTTCACTGGCCCAAAGAATGGCCGCTGGCCCCCCAATGTCATGCGCCACGAGATTGAGCGTTCCGCCTGGCGGTAAAAAATCCGCCACCACTGCCTCTAAGATGGCCTTCTTGTGAGCAAAGGAATAGGTGAAATCAGTGGGCTTATCCGAAGCACCAAAACCCAACCAATCAAGCGTAATCACTCGATAACGCGCTTTGAAATGCGCAATCTGCGCCTGCCAAAGTTGATGGTTGGTGGGCCAGCCGTGCAAAAAGAGGAGGATCGCGCCTTCACCTTCTGAGTAGTATTTGATTTGATGGCCCTGATACTGGATAGTGTGCGTCATCTAGTCTTTGATCACTTTGATTTGGGCGACCTTATCTCCGGCCTCTAATCTCAGTAGATACACTCCCGCGGGCCCTTCGAGTTGATGCTCGATAGTTTGGCGCTCCTGCCACTGCTTTTGCCTTAGCAATTGCCCCAAAGGGTTGTAGACCTGGAGGGATACAGAGGGGTAGATTTGGTCTAGTTCGATTACGATTTTGCCAGAAGTGGGGTTAGGATAAAAGTGGAGTTTATCGCCAAAATCATTTTGAGCGATGCCAACATTGCCCATGACGACACAGACCGAGGTATCGACACAGCCATTTTGGGTAATCTCCACCGCATAACTACCATTTGCTGCAGGCAAAAAGCTCTGATTGGTTTCTCCACTGATCGCGGCAAAAGCATTATTACAATCCAACCATTGATAAGTGGCTCCGCTTGCCATGGCTGTGATAGAAGCAGCATCATTGCTGAGACCGACTTCCACCGTATCTATACTTAGATTGATCGTAATGAGGCTATCACAGCCCGCTAGATTGGGGATGGTATCTAAATAAGTCCCGGCCAAGGCCAAAAGCTGATTGCCGCTAGGACTGAGATAGGATTCTCCCGCACAAATGCTGGGCGATATGGTAGCAGTGCTGCTATTGTTGACGGTCAGATTGATGGTGATCAGGCTATCGCAGCCAATCGAATTGGGAAGAGTATCTTGATAAGTGCCGCTACTCGTGAGGATATTGCCGCTAGGCGAAAGATAGCTTTCGCAAACGACGGGAGAAACGCTAGCACTTGTGCTGGACAAAATCGTTAAATGCAAGCTAATGATGCTATCACAACCGCCGGCATTTTGCGTGAGGAAAGTAGCATTGGTATCGCTGGCCGTATAGGTGATGCCATCGAGCCAGGTGTAAGTATCGCAGGCAGTGATACTGTCGGTGCTAGCCGTAGTGAAGCAGGGCTTATTGCCGTAGAGATAAGCCACAGATTGGCCAGAGTTGTTGAGGCCAGACATAAGGAGATCCGGAAATTGATTGGCGGAGAAATCTGCCAGCACACTAGCGCTAGTATAAAGTCCGCGGAGATCCACGGTTGAATCTACGCTAAAATTACCGGCCCCATCATTTTGATAGACTAAAGTAGTGCGTAGCTCTAAGGTATCTAGCCCACTCATTATGAGATCGATATCTCCATCGCCTTCTAGGTCTGCTGCCTCAATGCTTCCGACCTGCAAACCAAGCAATTGATTAGTCGGGTCAAGCGTAAAGCTACCTAGACCATCATTGAGATAAATTACCGAAATAGTGGCCGTATCGGCCTGACCGCTATAAACCAAATCCAAATCTAGGTCGCCATCTACATCCGCAAAAACGCTCTGACTGTTTTGCACATTGAGAAAGTTTTGACTAGCGTCAATGGTGAAATTGCCGCTGCCGTCATTGAGGAAAAGTTTGGCCGTATCCACCTGAGAGGCATGCCTACCCGAAATGAATAAGTCGAGATCGTTGTCCGCATCTACATCGCCTAAGCTGAGCGAACCCGCCTCCACACCCGGAAAAGTGGTTCCCGCTACTAAACTAAATGATCCTGTACCATCATTGAGGTATTGCTGCGCTACCCGTTGATTAAGGCTATTGCGGCCGGCGGCAATAATATCTGGTATGCTATCTCCATCTAAGTCTCCGATGGCCAATGCTGAGTTTCTTAAGCCTTGGAGATTGGCAGCCGTACTGATACTATAGCTCCCTACCCCATCATTGAGATAAAGCTTCGCATCGGCAGTGCCCATATCATTTCGGCCTAGCACCAAAAGGTCTTGATCCATATCCCCATCCGCATCAAAAAAAGCAGAACTTGAAGAATGCATGGGCACAAAGACGGTATCAGTGGAAGGCGTAAAAAAGCCATTACCATTGTTGAGAAAGAGGGTTGATTTTGGATCAGGAAAGTCCGTAAAGCCACTGGCAAAAAAGTCTATATCTAAATCTCCGTCTACGTCCGCTGCACTGAGAGAGCCATCGTAAAGACCTTGAAAAATATGCCCCCCCGCTTCGAAAAGGGTGCCACTGCTGTCATTGAGATACATGATGGCATTGAAAATATTGCCGATTTTCTCCCCACTCACGAAGAGATCAAGATCCATATCTCCATCCAAGTCCAAAATATCAGCATCTCCCCTTCTGACCCCATCCACGGGGATATCCAGCACTTCCGTAAAAGTGGAATCTCCATTGTTGAGGTAAAGGTGGGCAGTGTTGAGCCCCGAAGCGGGCTGGCCGCTAATAAACACGTCTATATGGCCATCATTATTGAGATCGCCCGTAGCTACTTGGCTGCGAAAAACGGGCGCAAAACTTACCGTATTGACAGCAGCAAAAAGGCCACTGCCCGTATTGGAGTATAGCTGAGAGATGAGCGTCCCGGAGATATTTTGACCCGTAATCAGCAAGTCTTGGGTCTGGTTGCCATCAAAATCAAAGAATTGAATCGCGCCTTCCTGCACCGCTTCAAAAGGATTGGCCAGTTGCGCCATAAAATTGCCGTTGCCGTCATTGATATAAAGCGTCGACACATTTGATCCACCCGCCACGATGTCTCCTGTTACCATTAGGTCCTGATCATTGTCCATATCCACGTCCACAAAAGCGATATCGCTGCGGCGGACCTCGGCAAAATTGGTCGTAGGATCAAGGCTAAAAAATCCGCTGCCATTGTTGAGAAAAAGCGCGCATTCAAAGCGATTTAACAAATTATGGCCCGTCAATACCACATCTTGATCATTATCTCCATCTACATCAGCAAAGGCGATAGAACCTTCTATCACCGGTGGAAAAGGCGTATTGGGCACAAGGCTAAAACCTCCTGAGCCATTATTCAGATATAGCAGCGTACTGTATTGAAAGGCGGCATCCCGGCCCGACATCATCACATCTTGATCGCCGTCGCCATCCACATCCGCAAAGGCAATGGCACTTTCAGTTAGGCCCGGAAAGGGCGTATTGGGTAGTTCGCCGAAATTGCCTTGCCCATCGTTGAGATAGAGCGTACTAAACTGCTGGAAAGCATTGCTGCGGCCCGTAATCAGCAGATCGGGATAGCTATCGCCATTGACATCGGCAAAGGCAGAGGCCCCGTCTTGCACACCTTCAAAAATATTATTGACTTGAGGTTCGGGAGGAGCTAAGAAGACCTGTTCGAAGTTGATGCTTTGGGCGTTTAACTGCCCCAGGAGGACAGTCAAGCTCACACAGCTTATCAATTTTAGGAGGAGAGGAGAAATGGGGCTAGTGTAACTTTTTTTCAGAGACATGGCTAGGATATATAATGGTAGTCTCACCAAAGCTTAAGCTCACAGCCCCGTTTCCTTAAGCCAAATGGCAATTCAACAGATATATGACAGGATCAATATGCCTTTGTTTGTGATATAGCTTTTCTCATATGCTTTTTGGGCCGCTACGCGGAACGCTTGTCTCTAGCACGCGGTATGGGTGGGTGCGATCCGTATGCGTCGCAAAATTTTGCGACGCTACATTGGCCCTAATGGTAAAAACATCTTGCACTCAAGGAGATTTCTCGTCGTTCCGCTGCGCGGAACTCGCTCGAAATAAAAATTGGGGGATTTGGTTTAGCGACAAGGCACTGCCCTGTCGCATAGAGATAAGCGTTCTGCGCAGCAGTAAAACAAAGCCACCTACCCAGAAGTATGTAAAATCTCCTACTCTCTAATCAGCCTTATTTGAGCACTATTGTCGAGCGCTTGCAAGGATAATCGATGTACCACTTGGGCCAAATCAGCAAAACTCAATTTGATAACTTGCCCAGCTGGGTAGTCAAAGCGGCCGATTTCCTCGTCTTGACTGTTATAGACGGAGAGCTCGACCTCATCTGAAATCCCAACCAATTCAATGATGAGACTATCTTGGGTGGGGTTGGCATAAAGCTTTAAGTCGCGACCAAAGCTATTGGCGTAAATCTCTACCGTGCCTAGTGGTATGCAGGCTGCATTATCGATGATGAGATCGATATTAATCAGGCTATCACAGCCAATCGCATTGGAAATCATATCAGTATAATTCCCACTACTGGTCCAAATATTATCGCCACTGGGAGAAAGATAGTTTTCACAGGCAATCACCCTTAGGTCGGCAAAAGTAGAGATACAAGGCCGCATTCGATGGACAAAGGCATCCTCTATCCCCGAGGGAGAAAGCAGGACCGTATCAGGCCCCGGATCAAAATCAGAAGTATAATTGAAGGTTCCTGTAGTGTAAATATTGCCGGCCCGATCTACTCCTATCGCAGTCGCATTATCATCAGAGGGGAGACTTCCTATTTCCACGGCCCACTGGTATTGCCCATCAGCATCTAGTTTACTGACAAAGACATTATCAGAACCAATCGGTGTACTAAAGGCGACCGTATCTGGCCCGGGATCAAAGTCCGTAGTGCCCCTGAAGGTACCTGTAGTGTAGACATTTTCCTGCTCGTCCAAGCTCAGGCCAAAGCCTCGATTGCTATTGGTCCCTACCAAGGCCTTGGTCCAAAGCATATTGCCAGAGCTGTCTAGCTTACTAATAAAGACCTCCGTATTGATCATACCAGAGACCATAAAAGTATCAGGCCCGGGATCAAAATCTATGATGCCACCAAACCAACCAATGCTGTAAACCGTCTGATGCCGACCAATGGCTAGATCCTCGATGACAGAGAGATGACGACTGGCAAACTGTTTGGCCCAGACAAAATTGCCCAAACTATCCAGCTTGGTGATAAATACGTCTTGCTCATTGATGGAGGAAAAGGAACAGGTATCCGGTCCCGGATCAAAATCCTGGGTTCCATAAAAGCCTCCTCCGATATACACATTGCTGGCTTCGTCAGTGGCGAGCGTATGGACAAGGGTCCGTTGTGGACTGGTTCCGCCCAAGCTCTTGGCCCAGACAAAATTTCCTGAGGCATCCAGTTTTTGGACAAAAACAGCTTCTGTAAATGAGTTCGCCATAGGCACGGTAAGATTATAAGTCTCAGACCCTGGGTCAAAGTCGATGGTGCCGATAAAGCTGCCAGTTATATAGATATTTTGATTATCCGTAACGGTTATCCCACCGCTAGTGGCACTACTATAAGGATCACCCGAGCTGCTCCCAAACTGCCGCGCCCACAGCAGCTCTCCCGCAGGATTTAACTTGATGATATAGTTATTGAGCGCACCATCGGGGACAAAAATAAGTTTATCAGGCCCAGGATCTACATCTAACTTATCATTAAAGCCACCAGTGAGATAAATATTGCCAGCATCATCTAAGGCCATATGCCCAATCCCCAAATAATCCCGAGTAGCCAGCTGTTTGGCCCAAATAAAATTACCCGAAGAGTCTAATTTGCTGATAAAAACAGCCCTTGATCCTTTAGCAACCATCGTGAAATCATTAGGGCCCGGATCAAAATCAACCTTATCGCTAAAGGTGCCGATCGTAATCACATTAGCCTCTGGGTCGACGAGCAAATCATAGGCGATGGTCCTATCGACAGCCCCAAAAGACTTCACCCACTCAAAAATCTGAGCCTGCGTAATCGAAGCGCTGCCAAAGAGGCATAATAAAATCACAAAACGAAAAAGGGAGTCGGGGCTAGAAAAGGTTCTCATCAGCAATGTGTATATAGTAGTTCAGCCAATCATAGATACACAGCCCCGTCTATCTATGTTTATTGGCGTTTCCTATCCTTTGTACAGGAGAGTTGTTCTTTGGTTCATCAAATATAGGTTTTTCTGATTTTTGTTAGAGCCGCTGCGCGGAACGCTTGGGTCTGGGAATGCGTGCTGGATGGGTGCGGCATGCATGCGCGCACCTACCCCATTGATTCATTTCGAGCGAGCGTAGCGACGAGAAATCTCCTGTCTGGCAAATGGTAATTACAAATGGCAGAAAGGAGATTTCTCGTCGGCCCGATGGGCCTCGTTCGAAAGGAATCGTTCAACGGACGGTAGCTTCGGCACGCATGCCGAAGCCAGAGATAAGCGTTCTGCGAAGCAGCTATCAAAAAAATCCTAGCCTCTAATCATCGCGGCCTCTCCCTCAGTACCGCTGGCATTGACCGCCTTTACTTCAAACTTAGCCCTAGCCGCCGGTAGATTGACGATCCGCATCTTGGTCCCAAATACTTGGCCAAGAAGTTCTCCATTTTGATAGACATTATAAGCCACCACCCAGCTGCCAGGCGTATTGTCTTCTGCAGCCTGCCAGCTCAGCCAGTAGGCATCGTCTACCTCTTGTAATTTCATATCCTGAGGTATGCTAGGAGGACTAATGTCTTTCTCGGGAATATCTCCCATCATCAAAACTTCGATTTCAGCGGCGATGAGGCTATCAGCTCGCTTCTTTTGGATGTGCCCCTGCAATCTATTTTCCTCCTGATCCCATTTGCAAACGCCCGTTTCTGTGAGGGTGATTTGGCCATTGGTATAGGCGGTATAATTGACGGACTCGCCGCGGATGGCATAGTGTAGGGCGATCTGATCATTGCTATGACGAATGATGCGTTCGGCCCCGCCGCGGTACTCAAAATGTCTTTCGTAGCTACGCCGAACGATATGATCTGCTGGAAGCTCTTTGAGTTTTTGCCCCGTCATCACATTGCCATTGTTGGCGTTGTAGTAGTCGCCATTGCCGTTTTCCCAGCCTGAGGCCATAAAGGGTGCCGGACAATTTTCGATCACATAGCGACACATACGGTTGCGTTCTTCATTGAGACAGGACCAATCGGTATAGCTACAAAGTTGGTCTGAGCCGCCCCAATTGGTACGATCCAAGCCTTGATTATTGAGGAAGTTACCGCCCATAGTGGCGACGAGTTTGACCTTTTCGCGTACCAGCTGCTTGCCGGATTTGGCGCTAATCATATCGGGTTCTGATTGCAACAGGCCGTAGAAGTTGTGCATGGTGCCAATGATGACCACTGTGATGCTAGAGTCGGCAGCGCTTTCAAGGATCTCCCGGTA
>CAZHOC010000111.1:0-9922 GCA_964534295.1 uncultured Bacteroidia bacterium
CTCTCCAAAAACAAACATACATCTAATCGAAGTGGGAGGCAGTAATGTGTATCTCCTGCAGGGACAGGAAGGCGGCACAATGGAAGGCGGCTTGCAAGCCGCTTCTACGGGGAAATCAAACTATATCCTTATCGATTCTGGAACGCCTAAGGGCACGGATAAAATCGAGAAAGGATTGGCAAAGTTGGGTTTGACGCCTCATGATTTGGCCCTCATCGTTTTGACTCATGGGCATGCTGATCATGGCGGCGGGACGGCATACTTTCAAGAAAAGTATCAGGTGCCGGTTTTGGGCGGAAAAGGAGATGCGGAGATGATGGCGAGAGGCACCAATGATGAGTTTCAAGTCCAGAGTTTTATGGGGCGGGTGCTGGAAAATTTTGTCAACTATCCTTTTCCTCCTTACCAAGCCGATCATTGGTTAGCCTCCGGCGAACGTTGGGACCTTGCGCCTTATGGCATTGCTGGCGAAGTAGTGGCGCTTCCCGGCCATACACCTGGTTCGCTGGCCGTCAAACTAGAAAGCGGAGAAATCTTTGTGGGTGATCTGATTCGAGGCAGTATGCTCGCTCAAAAGCAGGTAAGGCTACACTTTTTTCACGCTGATCGAAGCAAGGTAGATCAGCAAATTAGGTCCTTGCTAGTAGAGGGCTTTCATACTTTTTATCTAGGACATTGGGGGCCTGTGAGTGCGGAAGAGGTCGAAAAAGACTATCCCTGGGCAGAAAAATAGAGGATCCTGAAACTTTATTCTGAACTTTCAGTATATAATGAAAGATTGTGTATCTTATCATTTAACACTACTGAAATGTCATATACTCTCCTTACCTATCTGATTTATCTCGGTTTAGCTTTTGTCTTGACCTTTTTGGTAGGACGTAGTCTCTTTCGTAATGGTAGACCCTTTTTGATAGATATCTTTCAGGGAGATAGCAAGTTAGCGGATAGTATCAATCGACTCTTGTTGACGGGCTTTTATCTACTCAATGTGGGCTATGTCTCTTTGAGCATGTATAGCAGCCAAAATATTCGCACGGTAGAGCATATGGTGGAGAAGTTGAGTTATAAGTTAGGATTGCTCTTTGTGATCTTAGGAGTGGTGCACATTATCAATCTGATAGTGCTTTATAAAACGAGGAAGAAAAATAGTGATAGAGAGCCCAAGGCTCAGAGTTTGAAATTGGAAATTTGACGTTTAGGCCGAGGCTTTGCCTCGGCTTTTTTGTTTAATTAAAAAGGCCATGACCGAGATCAAATTAGAAACACTTATTTATGCTCCCGTCCAAAGGTGCTATGATCTTTCTCGTAGCATTGATCTACATAAATTAAGCACCCAAAAAACAGAGGAAGAAGCCATCGCGGGCAAGACAAGAGGATTAATAGACCTGGGAGAAACCGTCACTTGGCGGGCGAGGCACTTTGGGGTGATGCAAAAAATGACCGTCAAAATCACCGCCGTAGAAGCACCTTTTTATTTTCAGGACGAAATGATCAAAGGCATCTTTCAATCCTTTAGCCATGAACATTTCTTTGCAGAAACAGGCCAAGACACTTGTCTCATGCAAGATCGATTACTTTTTGAGGTACCATTGGGCTTTTTGGGGCGATTAGCAGAAAAGTGGGTGCTAAAAGACTACCTGCAAAATCTCCTCATCGAAAGAAATGAAATGATCAAGGCTGTGGCTGAGTCAGAACAATGGCGAGAATTGCCAGAAATGGTCTAGATCAGTTTGCATTAAGGTAATTTCCCTGCCCAATCGTCTCCCTCAGAGAAAAGTGTTAGCTTAAATGTGATATGTGTTAAGGCTTGTCTGAGCCTAGTGCGAACTTGTGGGAAAATAAATTAGCTATGGGACCTTTAATTCACCACGAATCGATTCATCAGTTACGGCAGCATTTGGGTTTTGATGAACCGAAGCATCCCCTCATCACCGTGATCGATGTGGCGAAGATGAGTCATGGCGAAGAGGCCATTGGCAATCGACTGAGTAGTGATATGTATTGCATCGCACTCAAAGACAAAAGTTGTGCTTTGGATTATGGGCGCAATCATTATGACTTTGAAGAAGGCGTAATGCTATGCACGGCTCCCAAGCAAATCATCACTATTACCCGAGCCCATGAGCTGGGGGAGATGAATGGCTGGCTTTTGTACTTTCATCCAGATTTGATTCGCAATAGTCCCTTGGGTAGCAAGATGGATAGCTACAGCTTCTTTTCTTATGAAGTCCATGAAGCCCTGCATCTTTCTAAACTTGAGCAAGACACCATCACCAATTGCATCAAAATGATGGAATTGGAAATCAATCAGCGGATTGACAATCATAGCCAGAACGTCCTCGTCTCGAATTTGGAGCTCTTGCTTAACTATTGTTTACGTTTCTATGAGCGTCAGTTTAATACTCGAGCGCCTCAGCACCATGATGTGGTTTCTCAGGTAGAAAATCTCCTCAAAAGCTATTATGAAACCGAAGGCATGCTGGAAAAAGGCCAGCCCTCCGTCAAATATTTGGCTGAAGCCTGCAATCTCTCTCCTGGTTATCTGAGTGATTTGCTACGCAAAGAGACTGGGCGTTCTACGAAGGAGCACATAAACGACTTTATCATTGACAAAGCCAAAAATCTACTATTGGGTAGTAGTGATACTGTCAGCGGTATCGCCTACCAGCTTGGTTTTAACTATCCCCATTATTTTGGTAGGTTGTTTAAAAATAAAACGGGATTGACGCCCCAAGAATACCGAGATAACTAAGGGCTGTCAGTTCGAAACGTCATTCTTATGTACACTAAAAAGACTTACCGAGCGGTAGACATGGCACTATGGACTCGGTTTGAAACACTACTATTTTTGGGCTTGGGCGCGCTTTGGGTCGCGCTCTATTATTTTTTAGAGCTTGAATGGCTAAAGGTACCTTGGACACCGCTTGCCCTCATTGGTACGGCGGTAGCCTTTGTGATTGGATTTCAAAACAATGCCGCTTATGGCAGGATTTGGGAAGCGCGCAAAATTTGGGGTGGCATCGTCAACACTTCCCGAACCTTTGGCATGTTTGTGCAGGATATGCTGACCAATGAGCATGCTCAGATACCCCTATCTCCAGCAGAGCTTAAAGCAGAGGTAAAGGTGCTCACCTATAGACATATCGCTTGGATGACGGCCCTTCGGCACGCAATGCGAGCTAGCAAACCTTGGGAAACCTTCTCTGAAAGCCGTTCTAATCAGTCTTGGGATTTCAAACCACCAGAAAGAACTTCAGATTTGAGAGAAGACTTGAAACCCTATTTGTCTGCAGCGGATCTAGATAAGGTGATGAAGCGCAACAATAAGCAAACGGCCATCCTTTATCAGCAGTCCCATCACTTGAGAAGGCTAAAAGAAGCAGGTGTGATTTGGGAATTCTCCTTTTTAGAATTAGAAGGCGTTTTGGAAGAGCTATTTACGCTTCAAGGCAAGAGTGAGCGGATCAAGAACTTTCCCTATCCGCGGCAATTTGCGACCCTTAACCACTTTTTTATGTGGATCTTTGTGCTATTGCTGCCCCTCGCCTTGGTGCCACAGTTTGCCGAAATCGGCCAAGAATTTGAAACTAGCTTTCCTGTAATCGCGGACCTGTTTGTGTGGCTGAGCATTCCCTTTTATGGGATGGTGGCATGGGTTTTCCATACCATGGAACGCATCGGTCGTACGGGTGAAAACCCCTTTGAAGGAACCGCTAATGATGTGCCGATTTCTACCATCGCCCGTGGGATTGAGATCGACCTGCGCCAAAACCTCGATGAGACAAATGATGAAATTCCGGACCAGTTCCCGATGCAATACGATGTGCAGTATTAGGGAGGCGAATCTTCCAAACTAAATTATAAGAGGACGCAATTTCGAAGCTTTTCGGGATTGTGTCTTTTTTGTTTTTACTGCTACGCAGAACGATTGTCCCCAGTAGTGTTGGCATGCATGCCAACACTACAAATGTCCCACCTACAAAAAGTGTTTTCCTTTCCGAAATCTGTGTTAAAGAAGCCTTGTCTAGAGGCCCATATTTGTATTGTTCACCTAATAACAACAACCAATACAAATAAAAATGAATCAGAAAATTTTGATCACCGGCGCCAGTGGCGGATTTGGATTTTTGGCAGCTAAAAGCCTTATCGAAGCAGGCCATAGTGTAGTCGGGACGATGCGTTCCACGCAGGGGAAAAATGAAAAAGTAGCGCAAGACCTATTGGCTCTCGGGGCGCAAATTGTAGAACTAGACGTAACCGATGAGGAGAGCGTCAATGCGGGAGTAGCAAAAACGATTGAGTTGCTTGATGGTCTCGATGTGATCATCAATAATGCAGGTCTAGGCTCGACTGGTATTCAGGAATTATTTAGTGTGGAGGATATGCAGCGCGTCTACGATGTCAATGTATTTGGCGTCCAAAGAGTGATGCGAGCCGTCTTGCCACACTTCCGCGCCCAAGGCAAAGGCACCATTATGCACATTTCAAGTTGCTTAGGTCGCTTTACTTCTGGTTTCTATGGCGTTTATGGATCTTCTAAATATGCTCTAGAGGCGCTGGCAGAAGGTTATAGAACCGAATTGGCAGGCTTTGGTATCGAATCTTGTATCGTGGAGCCCGGAGGCATGCCTACTGCTTTTATGGACAGTCTGCTTCGTCCCAGTGATGCCGAGCGAGCAGCTGAATATGGTGAGATGGCCAATGCTCCAGAAGCGGCCTTAGAAGGCTTTCATCAAGCATTGATGGCCAATCCTAAGCAAAGACCGGAGCAAGTTGCTAGCGCAATTGTGGACCTCTTGGCGATACCTTATGGAGAGAAGCCTTTCCGCACGGTAGTAGATTATATGGGCATGGGTGAGGCTGTTGGGCACTTAAACAATGTATCAAAAGACATTACCCGCCAGATCTACACTGCCTTTGGCAATGAAGCTTCCCTTAGCTTGAATGAGGCTTAATTTTGAGGTGCTAATTATGGCGAAAAGAGGCTCTCCTTTCTTAATCTGAGGGGAGCCTCTTTTCCTTTTATGCTTAAGGAGATTTCTTTTTGCTTGGATAGCTCTGGCCATTCTTTTTGCCAGAAATCACATAATTGAGCGCGACTTAGTTGGGAAAGGTCGAAATCGTTAATTTTTAGTACGGGAGTATTGAGGACAACATTTTCGTATTCTGTCCCAGAACGCTTAGCCCCGATCACGATTTTGTTTTGCTCCCAATCCGGGCGAATCAAAAGATCCCAGTCCCTTATTGGCGCTTCTTGGGTTTCTATGGAATTCCTTTCCAGAAAAAGGAGATTTCTACTCCAATCAATGCTCAGTCGGTAATGTTTTAAAAAATCATTTCCGAGCAAGGAGACTACGCCTTCTTCAAGCGAAAGTACCGCTTGTTCAGCTGCGAAATCTCCCATTCTTGCCTTTTGGACTTGTATAAGATAGCGCTTACCTGCAGGACTAGCATTGGTTAGATATAGGCTATGGGCAGGTTGGGAAGGCTTGATCTGTTCCCAATTTTCAAGCCCAGTGGTAAAAGCCCCTCCTGAACCAGTATCAAGAATGAAGTCTTTTTTTATACTATCTAACTGGATACTGAGGCTACAATAGCCATATCCCTGTTGGTGAGCTTTCATTTGCACCTGATGAGCCTGGGGACTAATAATCAATTTGTCCCAATCATTGGTAAAGCGTATGATTTGCTGCTCATAGTCTATTTGCCAATGAGCTTTGCGCATGAGATTGGCCCCAATAATACCATCAACTTTTTGCTCGCATATATAATCTTGATTGATAAAAGCTAAATCATCGATACCTATGCCAAGCGCTGTAAAATCGATAGCTCCAATTTTGAGGCTGGGAATAAATCCATAGCCAACCTTGTGTTTTTTAAAAGAGCTTCCTTTGAGATTGCCTTTGATGATTGATTGATAGCCTGATTCCTCTATCAAGCTCTGCTCAATGAAGGAGATGGCATAGCCTGTATCAAAAAGAAAATTATAAAGCTTGCCGTCTATTTCTACGTCGACAAATATGTGATCTTTGACATAGCGAAAGCTTATCTCTTCGTAGAAAGTTGTTTGCTTTGTATTACCCTGTTTTAGTAAGGCCAATTGCTTGGAGCCGGCGCAACTAAAGGTGAATATACTCAGCAGCACTGCCCAAATTATTTTATGCATGAGGCAAATTTACTCCTTTGTAAAGAGAAAATAGCTCATGCGGGAGGTGAAAGAGGTAGTTTGTGCTCTGGCTTCCCCTGTACTAAAATTCTGACTGTGCAATTGCCAGCCTTCTGCTTCATATTCGGCGATGAGGGCAAAGACGGTACTATTATCATAGCGCCAATAATCAGAGACACCTATGGTTTCGATACCATTGCTCTTATTATTTCGGATCAATTGTTCCCGAGGGTTTTGCCATACTTCTATCACCCTAATATCCTTGCCACTTTCCGAAATGTAGATATTTTGATTAGTCCGATGATGTTCCACCATAATACTCAGGTAGGACATGCCGTCAGCGGCTAAAGGCTGAGAGAATAAAGGCGTGAGGAGGAAAATCGGGAGGATGAGGAGGCTTTTCATATTGATTTGTGCTTAAAAAGGTGGACATAATTGGATTGAGTGCGTAGGCTGTATTTAGGGAAATTCGACCATTTGAGTCGAGGATTTTTCTTTGGTAAATAGAAAGTACTGTACTCTTTCTGAATTGGTGGTGATTTCCGATTCGGAGCGAGATAGGGATAAGCTTTGACTGTGTATTTTCCAGCCTTGGGCTTCGTATTCTTCAATCAACTGGAAAAGAACCCGATTGTCGTAGCGTATGAGTCTTGGGAGGATTCTGACTTCAAATCCCTCTCTTTCAAACCTTTCCTTACGATGGGCCACCGCCTCCGAAAGGACGGCCACAGAGCGGACTTGCTCTGGTCCTTCGGTGATGTGATAGAAGTGCATTCTCCCTTCATATTGAAGGACGATGCTAAGGTATTGGGAAGAAGCGGGGGCGGAGCCAATGGGGGTTTGGGCGAGAGCGAGAAGGGGGATAAAGCCAAGCAAAAAAAGGAGTTTCTTCATAAAAGATGATGATCTGTGCCGCTCGAAGAAGTACTCACTTATATAAACTGCTTTGCCGAAATCTAGGTTTCAAACCCATGAGCAGGTATAACAAAAAAGCGTCCCCCATTTGATGGAAACGCCTATTTTTGTCAAAATGCTGAAAGTATAAGGGCTTTTTGATCGATATTAAAAAAGCATTATAATTTGACAAATTTGGCCTGTATCACTTGCTCGCCTGCTTGCAATTGGTACATATAGATTCCCGAAGCAAGATGCCCAAAGTCTAGTTCGAATGGCTGGCTAGATCCACTCGGACGAGATAGGGAGTAGCGTTCCAGGAACTGGCCCGAAAGACTGAATACACTCAGCTCCGCTTGATGATAAGCCTCGTTGAGTTGTAATTGCACGCGTCCGCTGCTAGGATTGGGAAAAAGCTGGGGGCGAAGTTCAAGTGTCTGCAAATCATCAATACTGGTGACAAATGAGCCAAAATCGAAGGGTGTACCCCAAGTTTCATCGCTGTCTTTGTAGTAGATGGGTTTGCGATCAATACTCCAACTGATACCCGCAGTGTGATAATACCAACCACCCCAACCGGCTATGCCTTCATACACCTTGGGATACCACTCCTCTCGCCAGCAAGACTCGGTAGGATTGAGGATTTCTCTATGGTGAGGAAACATGCTGATCGCTCTACGACCCCCAATGGGGAAATATCCCCAGCTGCCATACTGGACACGATATTGGAAGTCTGGAGAGCCCGAAAGCGGAAATCGACTCATCTTTAGATTGCCACCAGGCTCGTAAACGAGACCATTTAGATAGCGCTCCTGATAAAGCGGAATGGTCAATAAAATACTATCCCTGAAAAAAGTGTCAATTTCCGTCGCTAGTTGAGTTTGATAGCCAACAAACATCCTATCGATGGACAAGCGGATGGTATCCTCATTGGGGGAAATTTGCTTATCCAAAATCACCCAGCGAGTATATTCTTGGGCTAAGGGCATACTGCTTTCTCCTCCTTCAAAAATGTGGAGTTCTGCCCCCACCTCCATATCCCAGATATCTAAATCAGTCAATGGCGCTTGCCCAATATCTGGATTGCTGATAAAGGTCAGCGCTTTGTTGTATTGGTCTATGCTGCGCAGAACGCCATGTTCCTTACTCAAGAGTATTTCGACTTCATGCCAATAGCCATTGGGCGCTAATTGTCTCTGACTGTCATAGTGAGTAAGGAGGATCTTTTTGACGCTGTCGGCCCCGCCGAACAAGGGCATCCAATCTGTGCTGATATGTTGAGCCGCTATGGAGTCAGCCGTTGGAGAAGATTGAAAGCTCCAGTCATTGCCTGGCAGAGAGTTGAGGTAGATATGATGTCCCTTTTCTGTAAGCACCAGCTGCTCGGTGGCTATATACTTGAGCTGCGCAAAGACTCGCTCTTCCCAAAAGGGCGTGCAAAAATTGGCCTGTTCATATAGCAAGGAGATGAGGGTGTCTCCTGATTGATAGCTGGTATCAATCCGATAGGAATTATTGAAATGCGAATCACCAAAATAGGCGGTCCGCCCTGCAAGAATCGGGCTGTAATCTTGGGCCTTAAGCGTTAGACCGAAGGTCAATAGCAAAAGAATAATACTTGAAAGCTTCATCATCAATCTCAATTTGTTGATATAAAGCTCTCTTTGTCAAGCCCTTTTTGCTAATACATTTTGGGTGTTTTGTAGGCGGATTAATGCAGGGAGTTAATTTTAATATTTTGATAGTGAGCGATTTGTGGGAATTTTATTTTATTCTTTTAGGAGTTTCTGGGCGATTTTACTGCCATCTTTCAGTTGAATCTCTACCATATAAAGTTGTGGAGGTAGTTGTCTTAGATCCAATTGGAGATTTTGATCAAGAGGAGCACTGTAGTACTTGCCGCTCAAATCGTAAATTTTGATTTGTTGGATCCGCGTTTGTAGATCGCTGAGGACTACTTTGACAAAATCGCGACTAGGGTTAGGGATCAAACTAAGTTGAACGTTGCTCTCAAAATCTTCAATAGCGGTTGTGTTAGTAGTAGCGGTGTCTTTAAAGCTGATTTGATAAATCCTTCTCAAGGTACCGTTGCTATTACCCATATCGAGCACATAGATCATACTATCTCGGATCATCACATCAATAGGTTTGATAAAACCTGCCACTAGTTGATGTACGCTCATGCTATCTCCTTCTAGCAAATCTATTTGCACTAAATCATGTCCGTCATCATTTAAGAGCCGACTATTATTGGAGTAGGATACCATAAATCCTGCACCCTTGAAGTGGTAGGGGAGGACACCCGCCTGATCAAAGATAAGCCCAACAGGACTGCGGTGGCCACTAAAAGAGGTGATGACCGTATCCTCGTCAGAGGCATCTTTTACCGCTCCACTCAGAGGATCACGGTATTTATCAGCGTCTGGCCCAATGTTAATATAGGGTTGGACAAAATTGATCCCTGTTGGCATGGCGGGGAAGTTGGGATCCGTATCATAGTAACCTTGATTGTTGGCTCCACTCGGTAGCAATAGGTCTGTATTAGGATCGTAGCTAGCAAATTGCAACGGGTTTAGAGAACCGCCAATCCACCAAGGATAGCCATAATGTTCTCCTTCTTCTAAGCGATAAAAAGCCTCCGGTGCATCTCTCCGATCAGAATTAGAACCGCCATACATCAGGCTATCCGTTCCCCATGCCATGGCAAATAGATGGCGCAATCCTTCTAGGTATACATAAGGACTCGCCGCCAAAAGGCTGCTATCGTTGGGGATGTAGATGACAGTATCTTGATCCGTAGGGAGCTTAAAAAGCTTGCCTCTAATGGGTTCACAACGCAATCCTTGCGTTCCGGCGACGCCG
>CAZHOC010000112.1:0-9884 GCA_964534295.1 uncultured Bacteroidia bacterium
TAAAGCGTGCCTCTCAGCTCTTGCTCTCTTTCAATTGCTTCAAACAATGCTTTGAAGTTTCCTTTGCCAAAGGAACGCGCGCCTTTGCGTTGGATAATTTCGAAGAACATAGTTGGACGAGGCTCAACTGGCTTGGTGAATATTTGTAGGAGATAACCTTCATCATCTCTATCGACCAAAATGCCGAGTTTTTTGAGTGGCTCTAAATCTTCATCGATGCTCCCTACGCGATCAAGCAAATCGTCATAATAAGTAGTGGGCACGTGGAGAAACTCCACTCCTCTCGCCTGCATCGCAGTAACGGTCTTGATGATATCATCAGTGGCTACGGCCATATGCTGCACTCCTGCACCATTGTAGAAATCCAAGAATTCTTCGATTTGAGACTTCTTGCGGCCTTCTGCTGGTTCATTGATCGGGAATTTGATCTTACCGTTACCATTGCTCATCACCTTACTCATGAGGGCAGTGTATTCAGTGGAGATGTCTTCGTCGTCAAAAGAAACGATTTGGGTGAAGCCCATAACATCTGCGTAAAAATCAACCCACTTGTTCATCTCGCCCCAACCAACATTGCCAACCATGTGGTCTACATATTTAAGGCCAATGGACTCGGGCTGATAAGTTGGGTTCCACGCAATGTAACCAGGCAAGAAAATGCCGTTGTAGTTTTTGCGTTCCACGAATAAGTGGATTGTCTCCCCATAAGTATGAATACCGGAACGGACAATCTCCCCTTGATCATCGCTTACTACTTCTGGCTCTAAATAAGGCTTTGCACCACGCTTGGTAGTTTCAATAAAAGCTTGACGGGCATCATCTACCCAAAGGGCAACCACCTTTATCGCATCACCGTGTTCATCGATATGGCGACCGATATCAGTATTTTTGTTGAGAGGAGAAGTCAGTACGAGTCTGATTTTATCCTGTACCAGAACGTATGACTCTCGGTCTTTAAGACCAGTTTGTAGGCCCGCATAAGCTAGAGGCTGAAAACCAAAAGCAGTTTGGTAATAATGAGCTGCTTGACGGCAGTTTCCTACATATAATTCGATATAGTCTGTACCATTGAGGGGCAAAAAATCTTGAGCACCATCAAATACGCTTTGGGGGCTGAGGGCGGGATTACTCATATACTATGTGATTGAATTAGTTATTATGACAACTGTTATGATAACAAATGTCGTGAAAATTCCGCTCATTTTCAAGTGAAAAATGGCAGATTTCCCCCATCCTTTTGCCAAAATTGTCTGCTCTAAAACTATCTCTCCTGAAATTGGTTCGCTATTTTTGTGCGTTTCAGCGTTAAAACACTATTTCTCTACACTCTAAGGCTATTTCATGCGTAATACTGCTGTACTCTTTATTTCTATTCTGTTAAGTGCTTTGGGATTGCAAGGGCAAGAAGTTCGTCCTCAGGCTTCGGTCTTGCGCACACATTCACCCATTGAGCTTGATGGAAAACTGGATGAAATGGTTTGGCAGCGGGCGATCCCCGCGACCGATTTTTGGCAATACTTTCCTACTGATAGTGTAAAGGCGGTCTCTCAAACGGAGCTTTCATTCGCCTTTGATGATGAGAATGTCTACGTAGCTGTAAAATGTTATGTAATCGGAGACGATTATATGACTACCTCGCTTCGGAGGGACTATCGCGCTAGTGAAAATGATAATATTACGTTGATCTTTGATCCGTTTCGCGATCAAACCAACGCCTTTATTTTTGGGATTACCCCCTTTGGCGTGCAGCGTGAGGCTTTGATTAGTGGGGGAGGGCAGCGCTTTGATGATTTTTTGGGTTCTTGGGATAATAAGTGGTACTCTGGCGTAGCGATTTATGATGGATATTGGGTAGCAGAGGTTGCCATACCTTTTAAGACTTTGCGTTATCGCGAAGGCGAGGACAGATGGTTCTTTAACTCCTATCGCTTTGATATGCAGGGGAATGAGCGTTCGACATGGGCGAGAATACCCCAGAATCAAATCATCATGAACCGCGCTTATAATGGCGAATTGATCTGGGAAGAGAAACTCAAAAAGCCAGGTGCCAATATCTCAGTGATCCCTTATATCGCGGGGGGACTTACACAAGAACAAGAAATCGCCGAAGGCGACGGTAAAACCTACGGAAACTATCAAATTGGGGGAGATGCCAAGATTGGCATTGGTCCTTCGCTTAATTTGGATCTGACCTTCAATCCAGATTTCTCTAATGTCGAAGCGGATCAGCAGGTAACTAATTTGGATCGTTTTGAAATCTTTTTTCCTGAGCGCAGGCAGTTTTTCCTTGAAAACAGTGATCTCTTTGCCAATCTAGGTACTCAACGCATAAGACCCTTTTTCTCGCGACGCATAGGCATCGCAGTAGACACGGCTACCGGTCAAAACCAACAAAACCCTATCTACTACGGAGCGCGACTGAGTGGGAAGATTAACAACAATTGGCGCATGGGCTTACTCAATATGCAAACTGCTCCCGTCAAGGAAATCAATCAGCCTGCGGTCAATTATACCGTTGCGACAGTGCAAAGACAGCTATTTAAGCGATCCTTTCTTTCGTTTTTCTTTGTCAATCAGCAGGATATGACCGATTCTACGGGTCGTTTTGCTTTTCAGGCGGACAAATTCAATCGGGTGCTTGGGACAGACTTTACGCTAGCTTCAGCGGATAATGCCTGGAATGGACGTTACTTTTTTCATTACAGCTTAGACGAAAGTCAAGAGAAACAAGCGTTCACCTATGGTACTAACCTCAGTCTAACCAAACGACGATTTCAAGTCGAATGGGACCAGCAATTTGTCGGGACAGGCTATGAGGCAGAAGTGGGCTTTGTACCGAGAACGGGATTTATGCGCATTGCGCCCCAAGGGAGATTGTTTTTTTACCCCAAAAAAGGACCCTTCAATATTCATGGTCCTGGCGTAAGCACCGAAGTGATTTGGGATGAGACCAATCGTAAAACGGATCATCAATATGGCCTTACCTATGAAGGCCAACTCAACAATACGGGACGCATTGAGCTATCTGTCAACCAAAATTATACCTACCTATTTAGTGAGTTTGATCCTAGCCGAAGCGGCTTGGAGCCTTTGCCTGCGGGTACGGATTATCAATACACCAATGTAGAGCTTTCCTATCGAGGCGATCGCCGAAAAAAGGTCTATACCAATTATGAAATAAGCGTAGGAGATTACTTTAGTGGCCAGCGCTATGGCGTTTCGGGTACTTTGATAGCGCGGGTTCAACCATATGGCTTCCTCTCGCTGAGAGCCGGTTACAACCGCATCACCTTACCTGCGACAGCTACACAGCCTGATACGACGGTCAATCTATTGCTCATCGGGCCTAGATTAGACGTTACTTTTACGCGTAAACTCTTCTTTACCCTTTTTACGCAATACAACAGCCAGTTTGATAATCTCAACTTCAACGCTCGTCTCCAATGGCGCTATAAGCCCGTTTCTGACCTATTTTTGGTTTATATTGATAATTATCAGCTAAATGATTCGCAATGGCAGCCCTATAATCGAGCCTTAATTCTTAAATTGACTTATTGGCTTAACCTTTAAACTACTACTACATGAAAAATTATCAAGACCATTCTGCTAGTCGTCGTGGTTTCCTCAAAAAGACGGCACTGGCGGGAGCTGCTTTCGTGGCTATCCCAAGCGGCGTAAGAGGCAAACAAGTATTGGTGAATCCTCAAACTCTGCTCGTTCCCAAGAAGTACAGCCCCAATGATACCATTCGCTTAGCGGTCATTGGTATGGGCATTATGGGCCACAACAATATCAATGCGGCCTTACAAGTGCCTGGCACTGAGTTTGTCGCGGCTTGTGATCTATATCAGGGACGTCTGGACCGGGCCAAGGAATTATTTGGTGCGGAACTTTATACCACTACAGATTATCGTAAAATTTTAGATCGCAAAGACGTAGATGCCGTGATTGTGGCCACTTCTGACCATTGGCACGATCATATTTCGATAGCAGCCATGAAAGCCGGTAAGGCGGTTTATTGTGAAAAACCCATGGTGCATAAGTTAAATGAAGGCCATGCGGTCATCAAAACGCAGCAAGAAACCGGTATGGTCTTCCAAGTAGGGAGCCAAGGGGTTAGTTCCATCATCAATGACAAAGCCAAGGAGCTGTTTGAAGAAGGGGCAATCGGAGACCTGATATTAGTTGACATTTTCAACGATCGTTTTTCCGCCATGGGAGCATGGCAATACTCCATTCCGACCGATGCTTCGGCCAAGACGGTAGATTGGGAGGCTTTTGTGGGAGATGCGCCTAGGCGAACGTTTGATCCAATGCATTTCTTTCGCTGGAGAAACTACCAAGAATACGGTACCGGAGTGGCCGGAGATCTTTTTGTTCACCTCTTTTCTCGCTTGCACCGGATTACTTCTTCTCTCGGACCAGAACGCATTTATGCCACTGGTGGTCTCAGGCATTGGAAAGACGGACGCAATGTGCCTGATATTATGGCTGCCCTTTATGACTATCCTGCTACAGATGCCCATCCGGCATTTAATGTGCAGATGAGAGTCAACTTCACCGATGGTAGTGGTGGAGGCTCCCATGCTCGCATGGTGGGTACAGAAGGAGTAATGGAGCTGGGGTATAACAGTATCACGGTAAAACGTAATAAGCTTGCCGATGCACCTGGCTATGGTGGCTGGGACTCCTTTGGCACCTTCACCAAGGCGCAACAAGCCGAATATGAAAAGTGGTACAAGGCTAAATTCCCCGAAAAAGGTCCGGAAGTAAAATCCCCCAATGAGTTTGAATACTCCTTGCCTAGAGGCTATAGCGATCACGTCCATCATTACGAAAACTTCTTTGCTGGAATGCGAGAAGGCAGTATGATAGTGGAGGATGCAAGCTTTGGTTTGCGGGCTGCAGGGCCTCCTTTGGCTTCCAATATGTCCTATTTTGAGCAAAAGCCAGTGAGCTGGGATCCGGTTAAGATGGAGGTTTTAGACAGCTAAACCGAAAAATTTGACCGTTCAAACAATTTGAAAGCTAGTATGAGCTCACTAAATGTATATTTGAGCCTATTCCCATACTAATTGATGTGATATGATAGCGCTCAGGTGCTAAATGTCTTGCACGAAGAGTTTCTACATATCCCCAATTATCCTCAATATGGCCGTCTTCCCCGGACGGCCTTTTTTTGTGCGCCTATTTGTCGTGGAATTAAAAGCTCATTAGATTGGTGATGCCTTTTGCGGGCTGGGTTAACAGACTTTGATTCTGTGCGTTATACTATTCAAAGTATTGAACTATGAAAAACCTATTCCTGATCCTCTTCTCCCTCTCCTTTTTGTTTGCCTGTCAACCCGAGCCAGTGTTGGAACCCGATTTGTTGACCAATAATGATTTTGAAGAGAGCGACAACGATTATACCGGCTGGTTTGCCAACAATAGTGCTGGTGCCGTGGCCATTTCTCGTGAAGAGGCTCGTTCTGGCGATCAGTCTATTGTCCTGCGTAGTCTCGCTAGTGGCAACAACATCAGCTTTATCGCCCAGAACTTTAGAGATTTTGAACCGGGCAAAAAAGTCAAACTTAGTGCCTTCATTAAGCTAGAAGAATTAGAAGGTGAGGGCCTATCCATCGTAGTGCGAGGTGATACCGATGATCCCAATCCTTCCGCTGAATGGTTTCATACAACCCAAGGAAGGGTTTTGATCACAGGAGACCACAAATGGGAAGAGTATACCCTTACCACTGATGATGTGATCCCCGCCAGCATTACCAATCTGACGGTTTATATAGTCTATCTTCCTAATACTTCTGGCAGTGCTTGGGTAGATGATATTAGTTTAAACTATGTTGATTAGATTTTAAAGGTTTCCAGCTTCGCAGAACGCTTGTCCCTCGAGTTGCTTCGGTGGAACTCAGCATGACATTGAGGGTTTTACCATGCAAAGCCAAAAATCTCTCCACTGTCATCCCGAGCGATAGCCGAGGGACCTTTGTACTTCTCCACCGCTTCACGGAACGCTTATTCCTGCCAAGAAACTTATCTTTGGGAATGAAACTGTTTTCCTTTTTCCTGACGCTGATCTTATCGGTCCATACACTTAGCGGCCAAGAGTTTGTCAATGAGTCCTTTACCCACGAAAACCGCTTGAGAGAGTACATAATCTACTTTCCTGCCAACTATGACTCTACTATTTCGGTACCACTAGTCCTCAATTTTCATGGTTATACTTCCAATGCCAATGAGCAAATCTACTATGGCAACTTCCAACCGATAGCGGATACAGCAGGCTTTCTAATTGTCGCCCCTCAAGGAACCCGTGATTTTTCTAATATCACCCATTGGAATGTAGGCTGGGGCGGTAGCACAGTGGATGACGTCAGTTTTGCTAATGCGCTCATCGATAGTATGATCGCTAAATACAATGTGGATCCCAATCGTGTTTACAGCACGGGCATGTCCAATGGTGGCTTTATGAGTCATCAGCTGGCGTGCGAATTAAGCGATCGCATTGCCGCCGTGGCCTCGGTTACGGGTTCAATGACAGAAGCCAAACTAGCAGCCTGTAATCCTCAGCATCCGACCCCGGTCATGCAAATTCACGGCACAGCGGATTTTGTGGTGCCTTACAATGGACAATCTCCTTGGACAGCCCCTGTGGACTCGGTAGTAGCTTATTGGGCTCGTTACAATCAATGCGAATTGCCACCGCTTGAAACGGATTTACAGGACATAAATCCGAATGATGGCTCAACTGTCCGACTGTTTCAATACCGCAATGGCACCAATGGAGCAGAAGTGGAGCTTTATAAAGTATTTAATGGTGGGCACACTTGGCCCAATAATCAGTTTATTAGCGCTGGAACCAATTTTGATTTTGATGCCTCTTTGGCCATCTGGCAGTTTTTCGCCCAATATGATTTAGAAGGCCTTCGCAATAGCACCTCGATTGAAGTTGAGCAGACCCCTAAGATTAGGCTTTATCCCAACCCTGCTTTGAACGAGATAAGCGTTCTGCGCAGCAGAAATACCCCAAGGAACTACCAAATCTCAGATCTCACCGGCAAAGTGTGGCTTAGTGGAGTCTTAATGACTGAGGATAAAATTTCGCTGCAGGATTTAGAGGCAGGGGTATATGTTTTTTCGATTGATGGCACGCATAGTCGATTTGTGAAACAATAATCACCATCTGTTGCTTTTGACCCTTGCAATCAGTTAGGGCATTATGTAGGTTTGGTTAAGGGACTACTACAAAATTTATGAATCCTACCAATCAACCTGCTGAAGACAAACCTTTACGCCTAGAATCACCCAAAACGGTGGCCGGAGGGATTCCTGCGGTGCTTTCAAGCCTTAAACATCTCAAGGAAGAATTGGGCCCTATCGCAGGATTGAGAGCGCTGCTCAAGATGAATCAGACTGATGGTTTTGATTGTCCTGGCTGTGCTTGGCCCGATCCGGATGATAAGCGTTCGGTGCTAGCCGAATACTGTGAAAATGGTGCCAAGGCCTTAGCGGAAGAAGCGACTGCCAAACGTATTGACGCTGCTTTTTTTGACCGCCATAGTGTTGAGGCCCTCAATCAAGGGACCGATTACTGGTTAGGCAAACAAGGGCGATTGACCAAACCCATGGTGCTCCTACCCGGCAATTCTCATTACGAAAATATCAGTTGGGAAGGCGCTTTTAAGTTAATAGCGGAGGAACTCAATACCTTGGACAGTCCGGACGAGGCGGTTTTTTATACATCCGGGCGTACCAGCAATGAGGCGGCTTTTTTGTATCAGTTATTTGTCCGGATGTACGGCACTAACAATCTACCAGATTGCTCTAATATGTGCCATGAGTCCAGTGGGCAGGGATTATCGCAGACGGTGGGCAATGGTAAAGGCTCAGTTACCTTAGAAGATTTACATGAGGCTGAAGTGATTATGGTGGTTGGTCAAAATCCAGGTACTAATCATCCTCGCATGCTTTCTGCCTTGCAAAAGTGTAAGCAAAACGGTGGTAAGATCATTACGGTTAATCCATTGCCGGAGGCGGGTTTGATTAGCTTTCAACATCCGCAACATTTGGGCGATATTCTAAGTGGCGGCACGGCTTTGACAGATGTTTTTTGCCAAGTGCGCGTAAATGGAGATATCGCCTTGGCCAAGGCCTTGATGAAATTGATGTTTGAGGCTGAGGCCCAAAGACCCGGCGAAGTCTTGGATCATGAATTTATCGAAACTTATACCGAAGGATTTGCCGCTCTGAGTCAAGACTTGCAACAATATGAGTTCGAGCAACTCGTAGCCGAAAGCGGGGTAAAGGCGAAGACAATTCGCGCCGCTGCACAACTATTGATTGATCATAAAAAAATCATCATTTGCTGGGCCATGGGTTTGACCCAACATGTCAATGGCGTACAGAATATCAAAGAAATGGTCAATTTGCTGTTGCTCAAAGGAGCCATCGGCAAACCGGGTGCAGGCACCTGTCCCGTACGTGGGCATAGCAATGTACAAGGCGACCGGACCATGGGCATCTGGGAGAAGCCTAAGCCGGCTTTTTTGGACCGCCTCGCGGAACGCTTCGACTTTGAGCCCCCAAGGGAGCATGGTTTGGATACCGTACACGCCATCGAGGCCATGCTTAGCGGAGAAGCGAAGGTCTTTATTGCGATGGGAGGAAATTTTCTCTCAGCCAGTCCCGATACCCAACAGACCGCCCAAGGCCTCCGCAATTGCAATCTCACAGTTCAGATTTCGACTAAACTCAATCGTAGCCATTTGGTCCACGGCAAAACTGCTTTGATCTTGCCCTGCTTGGTTCGCTCAGAGCAAGACATTCAAGCCACAGGGCAACAGTTTGTGAGTGTAGAAAATTCGATGGGAAAGGTGCATCGATCTACTGGGGATCGAGCACCCGCTTCTGATGATCTCAAAAGCGAACCCGCCATAGTAGCAGAGTTAGCGGAGGCTGTATTAGGAGAAAAATTCAGTTTGGATTGGCAAAAACTAGCGGGAAACTATGATTTGATTCGAGACCTAATTGAGGACTGTATCCCTGGTTTCGAAGACTATAATACCCGCGTTCGCCGAAAAGGCGGCTTCTACCTCCCCAATGGCGCCCGTGAACGTAAATTCAATACTCCAGACGGCAAGGCTCACTTTAGCCTCAATGCGGTGCCGCAAGATCCAAGAGCCGAAGGGCAATATATCATGATGACCATACGCAGCCATGACCAATACAATACAACGATATATGGATTAGAAGATCGCTACCGAGGGATTTTTGACGATCGACGGGTGATCATGATGAATCCCCAAGATATTGAGGAAGCAGGTTTGGAGGCCAAACAATTGGTACATCTCAAAAGTCATTATGAAGGAGAGGAACGGGTAGCCCGCAATTTTAGAGTGGTGCCCTATAATATTCCTCGCTATTGCACTGCTACTTATTTTCCTGAAGCTAACGTATTGGTGCCCCTCAAAAGTAGGGCTAAAGGCAGCAATACTCCCGCCTCAAAACAGGTAGTGATTTCCATAGAAGCTTCGTAAATTGGAATTATGCCAATATTTGATAATCACGGACGACCCATAGAATATGTTAGGCTAGCGGTCACGGATCGCTGCAACCTGCGTTGCTTTTACTGTATGCCAGCGGAGGGGATTGACTACGTGCCTCGCCAAAGTCTTTTGACTTATGAGGAAATGGAGCGGCTGCTGAAAATCATGGCAGGAATGGGCATACGGAAGGTGCGGATAACTGGAGGGGAGCCCTTTGTGAGAAGGGATTTAGTGCCCTTTTTGTACCGCATTCATGCGATTGAAGGCATTGAGCAAGTAAACCTTACCACCAATGGGGTTTTGACTGGCAAGTACATCCCAGATTTGGTGCAGATGGGCCTT
>CAZHOC010000113.1:0-9854 GCA_964534295.1 uncultured Bacteroidia bacterium
GGTAGTAGCTTCGTGCTGGGGCAAACTGATCCCGGGCAAAGGCAATTTCTCCCAAATAATATTGTGCATAAGCCTGTAGCCATTTCTGTTCCTCGACGGATTCTAGCGCGCTTGCTTCGTAATATTGCCTTGCCTTATCCAGCCGTGCCTGAGTATGATAAAGTCTGCCTAATCGATAACGTAGCTCTGTCCGTTCTTCTGGATTTAAATCCTCACTCTTCTGCTCTAATTGCAGTAGCAGATCTTCTGCTTTGGCAAAGTAGCCTCCATCATAGTAGTTTCGTGCCTTAAATAAGTTCTGGAGCGCCAAGCTTGGGATAGCATTTTCGAAGCGTTGCGCGACATGAGCGGCATATTCGTCCTGATCAAAGCCAGAGGCTTGATTGATAAGAGAAAAATACTTTTTACCCTCTGCATAATTACCGTTTAGCGTATAAGCCATACCTAAGCGAAAGCAGGCATCCGTGCGAAAAAGCGAGCCTTGGTAGGTATTTAAGAAGCGTTTGAAATAAGGATAGGCCAAGCTATAATCCCCTCGGTAGTAATAAGCTTTGCCAATTTGATAATCCCAATAAGGCATTTGCTGCCGTTCTTTTTCTGTAGCGGGAAGATTTTTCTTAAGAAGGGGAAGCGCTTTTTCCGTCTGCTTATTTTGCATAAATGCCAGTGCGCAAAAATATTCCAGCATGGCAGACTCTCCCTTTAGCTTTTGAGTATTTAGTAGTCTTTGTAAGGCGATTTCGCTCTGGTTGAGCATAATCTTTTCGATGTAGCTAGCAAAAAGATCTGCTTCCAGCATCATAAAGCCCTGCTTACTTTGCGAGGCGATACTGAGTTGTTTCAAGCCTTGCTGAACGTTTCCCTCATAACCCAGCATTTCGGTCAACCAGAGATAACGAGAGGGGACGGCCCCAAACATCGCATTGAAAACCCCCAGTACCTTATAGATCTCCTTGTGCTGAGGAAATCGATTGGCCTGATCGATTGCGTAGTTACGGCCACTACGGGCATATTGTATGGCGGAAAAGTAATTTTCTTTCAGGAATTCAACGGCGGCTCTTTTGCAGTGAATTTCTGCAAGCAAGAGTCTTTTGTTGGGATTTGAATCGGCAAGCGCTTCGATACTTGCCTCGCCTTCTCGCCAATTATTGCGCATTTGCAAGAAATAGCGATTGTCTTGAGTGGCAAGAAACTGATAAACGTTAATGCTAAGCTCGTAATAGGTACGCTGCGCTTTGGAAGGGAGCTTAGTGAGCTGTTGTCTAGCCTTGGCAAACTCAAAATTGAGAATAGCCGTCTCTATTTCCTCTTGCTGAGA
The DNA here is from genome assembly GCA_964534295.1 of uncultured Bacteroidia bacterium. Taxonomy (GTDB): domain Bacteria; phylum Bacteroidota; class Bacteroidia; order J057; family J057; genus JBCAWW01. The sequence goes on from CAZHOC010000113.1 coordinate 1,319, forward strand.
TGAAAAGGAGTTTGTTTGGGCTAGTACGGTAGAACTACAGAGCAAAAGGCAGATCAGGAAAAGCGTTCCTGGAAGGAGCCTAAGCATGAAAGGGAGCTTGGTAAAAATATGGCCGCCACAGACCGGAGTCCGTGGCGGCCACCGTTAATTATGATTCTCTGATTTAGCTAGTAGGAATACTCTCTCTAGCTTCATCAAAGAAGGATTCGTCTACTAGAATGCGGCCACAGTTTTCACAGTGAGCCATTCGGGTGCGTTGTTTGAGTTCGATACGTACCTGAGGAGGAATAATAGAGAAACAACCTCCGCAAGCGTCGCGATCTAGAGATACAACGGCTAGACCATTACGCATATTGCGACGGATCTTACGATAGCCATTGAGGTAACGCTCATTGATAGCGGAAGAAGCTTTTTCAATCTCCTTATTGAAACGGGCTTCCTCTTTTTCAGTCTCAGCAATAATTACTTCGAGCTCTTTCTTCTTCTCTTCGAGTTCTTCTTTTTTGTTCTCGACTTGCTCTGAAGTTTGACTGAGTAGATCTTCCTTCTGTTCGATTTGCTCACCGAATTGGCGAATCTTCTTTTCAGAAGTTAGGATCTCAAGATTGGCATATTCAATCTCTTTACGCAGGGCCTCATATTCACGATTGTTCTTGACGTTCATCTGTTGCTCCTCGTACTTTTTGATTTGCCCAGAGAACTCTTCAATTCTTGCTTTGCGAGTATTGATGTCTCCTTTAAGACGATCAATATCTTCCTGAATACGAGTCTTACGGTTGACAAGACCTTCTAGATCATCTTCTAGGTCGCTTACTTCTTCAGGAAGAGAACCACGGAGACGGAAGATTTCGTCCAACTTAGAGTCCAAGACCTGTAGGAGAGAAAGTGCTCTCAGACGTTCGACAACAGGATTATCCATATGCTAATTAGTAAATGGTTTGAAAGCTGTAAAGCGATTTAAAAATAACGGACGGGATTGGTCCGCTGCGCCGACAAATGGAGCGCAAAGTTAGGAAATTTTTTGGACAAATGTTCATGTATCAGTTCTGAGGTAAACTGCTCAGACTCATAGTGTCCAATATCCATGAGTAAGAACTTACCTTCACTGTCGAAGAACTTGTGGTAGGTGATGTCCGCCGTAACTAAGGCGTCGGCACCTGCCCGTTCCGCATCGCGGGTCAAAAAACTACCTGCTCCGCCGCAAACTGCGACTTTATGGATGGTTTCTTTATCGCTATCTGCATAACGAATGCCACCGCAAGCGAAAGTTTCTTTGACCAAGGCAAGGAAATCCATTTTGGCTACGGGTTCTGGTAGGAAACCAATCATACCGGAACCATAGAGGGGATCCCCTGGTCTGGCGGCCTTGGGACGAAGGAAGTCGGTTCTTTCCAGTCCCAATTTATCCGCTATTCGTTTATTCACTCCATCCCTGACATTATCCAAATTGGTATGACAGGCATAAAGAGCTATATCATGTTTGACGGCAGCGATGATCGTGCGACTCACATAGTCCTCTCCGTTGAGGCGTTTGCGAGCGCTAAACCAAATTGGATGATGCGCGATGATGTTTTTATCGAGGGCCTCTTGTATTACGTCCTCTGTCATGTCAAGGTTTATCAAAGCACCTGTTACCTCTTGCTGTGGATTTCCCACCAAGAGACCGACATTGTCATAGGATTCCGCAATCGGAGGAGGCGCCCATGCCTCTAATACATCAGCAATATCCTTTACGATCATGCACCTAGTTTACGCTTAACCTCTTTGACGCGATAAGATTCGATTACATCTCCGACTTGGATGTCGTTGTAGTTCTCTACCATACAACCAAACTCATAGCCATTGCTGACGTCTTTGACATCATCTTTAAAGCGTTTGAGAGAGTTGAGTTTTCCTTGGTGGATCACTACGCCATCACGAATGACACGAACCGGATCGTTTTTGGTAATCTTACCACTAGTAGCGTAAGAACCTGCGACCATACCTACGCGAGTAACTTTGAATACTTCGCGTACTTCGGCAGTACCCAAAATTTCTTCTTTGAGTTCTGGCGAAAGTAGGCCTTCGAGTGCGTCCTTGACATCGTTGATAGCATCGTAGATAACGCTGTAGGTACGAATGTCAATTTCTTCACGCTCAGCAAGACTACGTGCTTGTGCGTTTGGTCTTACGTTAAAGGCTAGGATTACGGCCTCAGAAGCGATCGCTAAGTTTACGTCAGCCTCGCTAATAGCACCCACACCTTTGGTAATGATGTTGACCTGAACCTCTTCTGTAGAGAGTTTTAGCAATGAACCAGCCAAGGCTTCGACCGATCCATCCACATCACCGCGGATGATTATGTTAAGCTCCTTGAAGTTACCGATTGCTCTACGACGAGTAATCTCTTCAAGCGTAATATGCTTAGTTTGACGGAATTGTTGCTCACGATAAAGCTCACTACGTTTTTGAGCGATATCACGGGCTTTACTACCGTCTTCAAATACATGATACTTATCACCAGCAGTAGGGAGTCCGTTTAGACCTAGTACCTGTACTGGCATTGATGGACCTGCTTCTTTGACGCGCTGTCCATTTTGATTGATCAAGGCTCGCACCTTACCGTAGTGGATACCGGCTACCAATTCGTCTCCTACTCTTAAAGTTCCAGTTTGAACCAGTAGGGTAACTACATTACCGCGACCTTTATCGATCCGTGATTCGATCACAACACCATTAGAGCGGCGATCTGGATTGGCCTTTAGCTCAAGGATATCAGCCTCAAGGATTACTTTTTCGAGTAGATCCTCTACGCCTTGCCCTTTGAGGGCTGAGATTTCTTGAGATTGGAATTTGCCACCCCAGTCCTCAACCAAGATATTCATTTCTGCGAGCTGACCTTTGATGCGTTCTGCGTCAGCACCCGCCTTATCCATCTTATTGAAGGCGAAGATCATTGGCACTTCAGCAGCTTGAGAGTGGTTAATGGCCTCCTTTGTTTGAGGCATCACCGCGTCATCCGCAGAAATTACGATAATCGCCAAGTCGGTAGCTTTGGCACCACGTGCACGCATCGCGGTAAAGGCTTCGTGGCCCGGTGTATCGAGGAAAGTAACATGGCGGCCACTACTCAATACAACTTCATAAGCCCCAATGTGCTGGGTGATACCTCCGGCCTCACCAGCGGTAACGTTTGCTTTACGCAGGTTGTCAAGTAAGGTAGTCTTACCGTGGTCAACGTGTCCCATCACCGTAATGATTGGGTTACGTGGCTTGAGATCCTCTGGAGCATCTTCCTCATCTTCGAATTCGAACTCTTGTTCGGTTACGTCGACAAAGTTGGCTTCAAAACCATACTCTTCAGCGATGATCGAAAGTAGTTCTGCATCGAGACGCTGGTTGATTGAGATCATCGTACCAAGTTCAAAGGACTTTTTGATAATCTCATTTACTGGGACCTCAATCAAGTCTGCAAACTCATTTGCAGTAATGAATTCGGTAAGCTCAAGTACGCGTTCTTGCTGTAGGTTTTCTTGAGCTTGCTGTTCACGTCTTTGAGCTGCGTCATCACGTTTTGCACGACGAAGGCGCTGGCGATTACGTGATGGCCCTTTACCCATTTGAGAGAGGGTGTTACGGATAGAAGCATCTACTTCTTTTTGCGTTGGCTTTTCTTTCTTGCCGCGGCCTCCGCCACCTCTGTTACCAGAGTTGTCTTTGTTGTTGACATCCTCTTTTACAGCTGGGTTACGCTTACGCTTACGACGACGTCTGCGTTTTTTCTTAGTATCTCCTCCTTCAGAAGAACCTCCTTCGGAAGATTTATTTTCAGCAGCCTTTTTAGGCTCCTCTTTCTTTTTGGGTTTCATACCCGGTAGTTCAATTTTACCGAGTACTTTAAGTCCAGAAAGCTCTGGAGTACGGTCACCTGCACGCATGATTACCTCATCTTCCTGGCTAGCGGGGGCTTTCTCTTCCCCTTCTTTAGCAGGCTCTTGAGGTGCTTCCTTTTTCTTAGGGGCAGGAGTCTCCTCTTTTGCCACAGGTGCAGGATCGGCTTTTGGCGCTTCTTTTTTCGGCTCTGGAGCCTTCTCTTTAGGTGGCTCAACCTTTTCTTCCGCTACCGGAGCTTTTGGCTCTGGCTTTGGAGCAGGCTTCTCTTCAACCGGCTTTTCCTCTTTTGCCTCTACCTTAGGCGGCTTTGGACTTTCTTTTGGAGGAGCGGGTTTTGATTCTGCCTTTGGTTTGGCTGGAGATTTTTTACCACCCTTTTTAAGATCATCTAGATTGATCTTACCCAAAACCTTTAATCCCCCAGAATTTGCTTCTTCTTTTGGTGGGGTCTCTACTTTCGGCTCTGCAGGTACTTCCGCAACTGGAGCTTCGGCTTTAGGTTCAGGAGTAGGGGTTGGCTCAGTCGGCTCTGCTTTAGCGACTGGTTGAGGTGGGCTTGCAGGGGTTTCCACTCTCTTTCGAGGAGTAATGTTACTCCTTAATTGATCTGCAGAAACAGCATCCTGTTCCGGCGTTTCGGTTTTCGCTTCAGGACTAACACCTGTAGTAGAGGGTTTGAGGTTTGACTGAACTTCGAGCTTACGTTGCTCATTGATAAGTTCAGCTTTTTCCTTCATCAGTTTTTCTGAAGCAAACTCCTTTAAAAGGAGATCATAAAGATCTCCAGGGATTTTGGTATTAGGAGAGCTATCTACATCATGTCCCTGCTGCTGTAGATGGTCTACCAGTATACCCGTCCCTACATTTAATTCTTTAGCGACTTTGAATAAGCGATAAAATTTTTTTCCCGCCATGCTTCGGTTTTTGGGCTAATATGCTATTCACCAACGATTTGCGCGTGAATATACTTGAATTTTTCAAAAAATAAGAACCTGGGAATAGTCAAATGCCCATCCCAGGTGATGGAGTAATTTCTTACCCGCTCTTAATATCAATCCGTGCCGAGGAAAGTTTTACATGTCAAATAAGATATTTGAATTAGACATAGCCATCTCCTCTAGTCGTCAAATTCCGCTTTCAGCACGTTCAATACATGAGCGATGGTTTCTTCTTCGAGAGAAGTTCTGCGTACCAATTCTTCTTTAGAAAGAGAAAGTACACTCTTAGCCGTATCACAACCGATACGCTTCACCTCGTCGATGACCCACTGTAAACTCGTCCAAATCGACATCTTCTTCGTCCGGATCAAGTTCACGATATACGTCTATCTGATAATTGGTCAGCTTACTGGCCAATTTGATATTCAAACCATTTTTACCGATCGCTAGTGAAATCTGATCGGGTTTTAAGAATACCTGTGCATGTACTGCTTCTTCGTCTAGCTTGATGCTAGAGATTTTGGCAGGACTTAGTGCACGCTGTATGTATAACTGTAGGTTATTGGTGTAGCTAATTACATCGATGTTTTCGTTGCGCAACTCGCGCACGATTCCATGGATACGACTACCTTTCATCCCTACACAAGCGCCTACTGGAGCAATACGATCATCGTAGCTCTCTACTGCCACCTTGGCGCGTTCACCTGGTTCACGGACAATACCGCGAATGGTGATCAGACCATCAAAGATCTCCGGTACTTCCTGTTCAAATAGTTTTTCTAGGAAGAGAGGAGAGGCACGAGAGATAATAATCCGTGGATTACTATTACGCATATTTACTTCCATGATCACCGCTCTGAGCGTATCTCCCTTACGGAAACGATCCTTAGGAATCTGCTCGCTACGAGGCATGGTCAATTCATTGTCCTCGTGGAGGACTAAGATTTCGTTTCTCCAAACCTGATATACTTCGCCAACGATGACTGTACCCACTAGATCTTGATACTGAGCTACTACGGTAGCTTTTTCTAGATCGCGAATCTTTTGAGTCAATGTTTGCTTAGCAGTCTGAACGATTTTGCGTCCGAAAGAGAAAAAGTTAATCTCCTCGGCCAAATCATCGCCTACCTCGTAATCAGGATCGATCAAGAGGGCTTCAGAAAGAGGGATTTGTTGAGTTTCATCTTCAAGATCAAAATCTTCAACTACTTCTCGTTCGCGGAAGCCCTGAATATCTCCCTTGTCAACGTTTACAATAATTTCAAAATTTTCGTCAGAACCGTATTCTTTACGGATCATGGTACGAAAAACTTCTTCCAAGACACCCATGAGGGTTGCTCGGTCTATGTTTTTGAAGCGAGAAAACTCCGTGAACGCTTCAACAAGGTCTATTTTAGTATCTACTACTTTTTTACGTGCCATTAGAAAATGATAATGACTTTCGATTCTTTAATCTCGCTAAACGGAATTTGCTTGGGCTCTTCGGCTAGCGGCTTCGGTTTAGCACTTTTGTTTTTACCCTTCTTTGCGGCAAAAAGTTCAAGCTGAATGCTTTCTTCCTCCACTGCAAGCAATTTGCCCTGTACCTCATGTCCACCATGGTTGACAACAGATAAGTGCCTACCGATGTTCTGGACATACTGTCTGTGAAGTTTAAGTGGAAACCCAACTCCTGGGGACGATACCTCCAAACGATAAGGGAAATCCAAATCCTTCACCTCCTCTAAAACAAGGCCCAGTTTACGACTTAGGTTAGTACATTCTGAGAGACTAATACCTTTGTCTGTATCCACTCTAACGAAGAGCGTACTCATTTTGCCTCTCTTTAGTGAAATATCAACCACAAAGGCATCTGGATTCACTTGGGCAATCGTTTCTTCGATGATGGACTGGACTGCTTCTGTCAGCATATACAAAAAAATAAGGGAGAAAAACTCCCTCATGGAAATTCAGAATATGGTGCAAAGATAAACATTTTTAGCAAAGAATCTCAAATCTCCTCCTAAATTCGTGCTCGCTCTCAAATTGCCCTCATTTCAATGGCTCAGACCCTTTTTACTTTTTGGCAAACCTATCGCCATCACCTTAAAGAAACTACCCTCCTTTCCATACCGGTTATAGTGGGGCAATTGGGTATGACTATGATGGGGGTGATTGATAACCTAATGATCGGCAAATTGGGAGCAGTGCCTTTATCTGCTGCCTCTTTAGCTAATGCAGACCTTATTATATTCCAAGTGATTGGCTTAGGGATTGCCTTTGCCATCTCGCCTTTGGTTGCGGCCGCAAAAGGGGCAGAAGATAAGGCCTTGGTCGGGGGCTATTTTAAAAACGGGATTTGGGTTTGCTTTGGCACAGGTCTGGTTTTGGGCGCAATTGTCTTTGGGAGTATCTACGTGCTTCCTTATATGGACCAGCCTCCCAAAGACTTAGCGTTAGCGAGTAGCTACCTAAAAATCCTTAGCCGCAGTGTATTGCCCTACATGCTTTTTCTTGCGGCGAAACAGTTTGCAGATGGTTTGTCCCTGACAGTACCTGCTATGATTATCACTTTGATTGGGCTCGCCGGCAATACTTTAGGTAACTGGTTTTTGATCTATGGCAATTGGGGATTTCCTGCTCTTGGCCTCGATGGTGCAGGCTATGCTACTCTACTTAGTAGGTGTCTGATGATGGCATTGATGTTAGTTTATGTATTGTTTCTGCCGCGATTTCAACAGTATAATGTGCGTTCTAATTGGAAAAGCTTTGAAATCAAACTTGTAAAAAAAATCTTAAGTATCGGCTTCCCATCCGGTCTCCAGTATTTTTTTGAAGTAGGTGCCTTCGCGGGAGCAGTGGTGATGGTAGGTTGGTTGGAGAACGGTAGTATCAATCGCTCTGCCCATCAGATTGTAATCCAATTAGCCGCGATTACTTATATGTTGGTGGCTGGATTATCGGCCGGTTCAGCGATTAGGGTAGGGGAGGCCTTCGGACAACGCAACCTCAAAGCGGTACGCCTCGCGGGCATGGCTGGGATCTATTTATCAGTATTATTGATGATCGTCGCTTCGATTATTTTGATCTGGGGGAGAGATTACTTTCCAGCCCTCTTTGTTTCTGATAATGAAGTACTAAAGCTCGCCTCCGGGCTAATGATTATCGCCGGACTGTTCCAACTATTCGATGGAATCCAAGCTGTCGGGATTGGGATTCTGAGAGGAATTCAAGACGTGAAGATTCCTACCCTGCTTGCCTTTGTTATTTATTGGTTAGTGGCTTTACCCTTAGGATACTTCTTTGGCTTTACCCTCGGCGGAGGATTAGAGGGGATTTGGTATAGCTTAGTCGTAAGTTTATTTCTTGCCTCGGTTGTATTGACGTGGCGATTTTGGCGATTGACGCAATAATGCTTGTAGGTTTAGGCAAGGGGAGTAAATTGGCTGGAACTTGGAAATCGGAATTTTTCGTACAGAGGAATCTTTAGGGTCCCGAAGTGTAAGATACCATTCAATACTCATCGGTAAAAAAGATACATTTTGTACTCTTTTACATCTAAATGGAGCTGGAAAAGCAACGCTATCGCAGCGAATACTTGCTCGAATCTGCGGCCAAGACTCTCCAAGCTGGAACCATTGCTGCTTGGGTGAGCCTACCAGTTATCGCTGGTCTTATGTTACAGGATTATTATGTGTTAGGCCTAGACAATATTTGGGGCTGGCGGATAATATGCATGATCCCTT
>CAZHOC010000114.1:0-5476 GCA_964534295.1 uncultured Bacteroidia bacterium
GCTGTCGTAGAGTTTGGGGAGAAGGTAAAAGCCAAAAGTCTTCTCGCAGGTGGCCAAAGTGGAGATCCCAATTCTCCTCACTTTATGGATCAGGCCCAACTCTATGCGGATCAACAATTTAAGGAAGTAGCCTACTATCGGGAAGCAGTGGAAAAACGAGCAAAAAAAACCTACCATCCAGGCGAATAGGCTAGCTTAATTGAGGCCCTAAATAGGTGTAGTGTTTGCCTTTAATTTGAATTCATTTTCTGTGATTACAGATAGATATTAAGATATACCCACATTTCTATCTGTTTATCTACCAAAATGGAATCGACCGTACCTAAAACTGCCTTAGAATCCATAGTTGCACGACATGAACTCTTACATGAATTGGCTGAAAAGTTAAGCCGAGTCAACTCTATTGAGGAAGCCTATAAGGAAATCGCTGAGAAGGCGCCGCTTATTTTGGCGGGGAAGATTGTAAGTATTTGCCATTGGGAGTCGGGAACTGAGTCGCTTGATTTCAGATTATTGGATCCGAATTTTGGTTTGGGAGAACCACTTTTCCAGCTTGAAACTGAGACAAGTCAAATTGGGCAGATAATCTTGACCCAAGAAGGGGCTATTCTCAGTAGTGAGGCGATTGGGAATAAACATGAGTTTGGACTCTTCAGAGAAAACAAAATAAATGCTGGCGTTTCCGCCCCCTTAATTACGCGCGGCAAATCTGTAGGAAGTATCAATTTGTTTCATGACACAGAGGAATATGATGCCTTTGACCTGAAACTACTCAATCATATTGCGACCCTATTGGCAAGTACGCTAGAGAATCAGCGGCTCGTCAAAAAGTCAAAAGAATCATTGACACATTCCCAGGGCCAAAGTCGACGCTTGATTTTATTGAATGAACTTGCCCTCAAACTATCAAACACCAATTGCAATGAGGATGCGCTAGATGTCAGTATCAAGTATTTAGATCTGATCATGGATACCAGTCGGTGTAGTCTTGCCTTGGTTGATGAAGCCAACAATGAATTGGTATTGTATAGTTCGAAAGGTATTAGTCAGGAAGGAGCAAAACAGATTCGCTTTCCTCTAGAAAAGAGCACTATACATCCTCTCATAGAAACCAAAAAGCTTCTCCATCAAAAAAGAGTCCTACCGGACCTCTATCTTGAGAATAACATCCTACTCAAAATGGGCATGCATGCGAGCATGAGCATGCCTATTTTTATCGGTAAAAAAGTTTTTGGTAGCCTCAATATCGCCACAGCTAAGGAAAACGGTTTTACCGACGAACAAAAGCATCTATTGACACAGGTATCCTCTCTCCTTTCCCAAACATTAGAAAACCAAAGCTTGCTTAAGCAAAGCGATCAGTCCTACGAGACTATCGAAAGTATGAAGACTCGCTTCGAAATGGTCCTCAACAACATCCAATATGGGGTACTATTTATGGATGCCGATCTAAAGCTTTTGATTGCGAACCGAGCCGCCAAAGAAATGTGGGGCTTTACAGATGAATTTGTCGCCAGTAACCCCAGTATGAGTCAAATCATTGAGTTCAATCGCTACAATGGTATCTATCCAGTCTCTGATAAGAAGTTTGACGAATACGTTCAATCGCGAATAAAACGCATAAAAGAACAAGGCACGATACCAGCAGAGGAAATGGTGCGAAGAGATGGCAAAGTTTTTAGTTATCAGCAAACGCTCTTGCCAAGCGGTGAACGTATGCTGACCTACTTTGATATCACAGATCGTAAACAGGACGAAGCGGCCCTAGAAAAGGAAAAAAGCCTCCTTCGTACGGTCATCAATGCTACACCTGACTGGATCTTTATAAAGGATACCGACCATAGATATCTCCTCGCAAATGAAGCTTATGCTGATTCTATGGGCATGACCATGGATTATATGCTTGGTAAAAATGATTTAGAGCTAGGCCACCCAGAAGAGTTTGTTTTAGGTAATCCGGAAAGAGGGATCCGAGGTTATTGGCCAGATGACGATTGGGTGATAGAAACTCAGCAAACGATGGTCATTGATGAGGAATTTGCCTTATTGAAGGGGAAGGAAGAAATTTTAAATACAGTCAAGGTTCCCCTCATAGATGAGACAGAAAATGTTTGGGGGGTTCTAGGCTTTGTTCATAATATCACGGAACAAAAGGAAGCGGAAAGCAAGCTCAGAGCACATAAAGATGAGCTAGAAAGGATGCTGGATAGTATGCCAGTACCTTTTGGAATCACGACCTACGAAAACGGTGATTTCCTCTATGTAAATGAAGCTTACTGCGAGCTATTTCAAAGCACACGCGAAGAGCTATTATCCCTCAGGGCGAAGGATTATTATGTCGGACATTCCAGAGAGAATGTAAAGGAAACTTTGGCCAGAGAAAATATTATCAGAGAGCAGGAGTCCCAGTTCAAGAGACCAAATGGCTCTGTTTTTTGGGCGAGGTTTTCGATGTTTAAAATGATCCATGATGGCAGAGAAGTAATCCTCTCTACTGCCTATGACCTTTCTGAGCGTAAAGAAACAGAACGCATCCTCAAAGAGGCCAAAGAGGCCGCAGAATCAGCTAGTATTGCCAAAGGGGAGTTTTTGGCTAATATGAGTCATGAGATCCGAACTCCGATGAATGGGGTAATTGGCATGACGAGTCTATTACTCAATACCAAGCTCAATCCTGAGCAGTTAGAGTTTGTCGAAACGATCCGGGGGAGTGGTGATTCTCTCTTATCTATCATCAATGATATCCTGGATTTCTCTAAAATCGAATCAGGCCAATTAGAACTTGAGCAGCAGGATTTTTATCTACGACAATGCGTCGAGGAAGCGATTGACCTCCTTGCCTTAAAAGCCGTTCAAAAGAATTTAGAGCTTGCCTACATTATTGAGGAAGATGTTCCGACTTACGTAACCGGAGACATTACTCGCTTACGTCAGATTTTGGTAAATCTCCTCAACAATGCTATAAAGTTTACCCATCAAGGAGAAGTGGTCTTGAGAATCAGGAGTGGTTTAGAGCCCCCTCGGGGAACGCTTCATAATATAGAATTTGAGGTTCGCGATACAGGCATTGGTATTCCTCCCGATCGTCTGCACAAACTATTTCGCTCCTTTAGTCAAGTAGACGCCTCAACCACTCGCAAATTTGGGGGCACAGGTCTCGGACTCGTAATTAGTAAGCAATTAGCCCAGTTGATGGGCGGAGAAATGTGGGTCGAAAGTGAAGGCATCGATGGCAAGGGGAGCTCCTTTTTCTTCACGGTAAAACTAGAAGCCAGAGATAGCGATAACCGCAAATTCGATCCTAAAAACTTTGCTTGCCTGCAAGGCAAACGAGTTCTTATCGTAGACGATAATCAAACCAACCTAAGGATACTCGAAAAATATAGCCAAAACCTACAGATGGAATTTGAGCTCTGTACTTCAGGAGCTGAATGCATCAGCCTATTAGCGCAAGGCAAACAATTCGATCTGGGCATACTAGACATGCAAATGCCAGAAATGGATGGCCTGCAGTTGGCCCAAGAGATTAGGAAAAAGCAAAATGCTGAATCGCTACCATTGCTCCTCCTTACTTCGCTTGGCACCCAAAAGGCTAGCGCAGCAACCGACTTCCAGGCCCAGCTTGCCAAACCAATTAAACCAGAGCCGCTCGCCAGAACCTTGCTAAAGGTTCTCTCTCTGCAAACTACGATCGCTCGACCAAAGCGTGATATAAGTAAACTAGATGAAAGCTTTGCTACCCTATATCCACTACGGATCTTATTGGCGGAGGACAACTTAGTCAATCAAAAGGTAGCTGGCCGAATCTTGAGTAAAATAGGATACCGAATCGACATAGTAGCGAATGGCCTTGAAGCTGTCGAAGCCGTACAACGTCAAACCTATGACCTTATCCTCATGGATATTCAAATGCCGCAAATGGACGGCAAACAAGCGACGCAAAAGATTCATGAAATATTGCCCCCCAATCAACGTCCCTATATCGTGGCCCTTACCGCCAATGCACTCAAAGGAGACAAAGAAGAATATCTGGCCGTAGGCATGGACGCTTATCTCAGCAAGCCCATTCAAATCGACCAATTAATCAGGACCCTCGAAGCGGTACCGATAAACTAGAAAAGAAGTTCTGAGTCAAAAAAAGCCCATCTACCTCAGTAGATGGGCTAATATTATTTAGATACAAAGGCTAGGGACCTACATATCATTGATAATCGCATTGAGCGTAGCACTAGGACGCATAGCAGAGGCACCCAAATCATCATTAGGGTTATAATATCCACCGATATCCATTGCCTGACCTTGAACAGAGTTTAGCTCTTCTACGATCTCCGCTTCATTGTTGCGAAGGGCACTGGCTATGCTGATAAACTTCTTTTTGAGATCAGCATCCTTGTCTTGATTAGCCAAAGCTTCAGCCCAATACATCGCCAAGTAATAGCTACTACCACGATTGTCAAGCTCGTTAACCTTACGTGAAGGAGACTTCTTCATATCCAGGAATTTCTCCGTAGCATCATCAAGGGCTTCGCCCAAGATTTGCGCTTTAGGATTGCCACTCACTTTTCCTAAATGATCCAAAGAAACCGCCAAAGCGAGATACTCACCAAGAGAATCCCAACGTAGGTGATTTTCTTTTTCAAACTGTTGTACGTGCTTTGGAGCAGAACCACCTGCACCTGTCTCGAATAGACCACCGCCCGCCATCAATGGCACGATAGAAAGCATCTTCGCACTAGTACCCAACTCCAAAATTGGGAATAGGTCAGTGAGGTAATCACGCAATACGTTACCCGTAACGGAGATGGTATTCTCGCCTGCTTTCACGCGCTTGAGGGTAAACTCAGTCGCTTCGATTGGAGACATAATGTGGATCTCTAGCCCTTCAGTATCATGCTGAGGCAAGTACTGATTAACTTTTTCGATCAATTGCGCATCATGAGCGCGCTCCTTATTCAACCAAAATACTGCTGGCCATCCAGTAGCGCGAGCACGGCTAACCGCTAGTTTGATCCAGTCTTGGATAGGTGCGTCCTTTACTTGACAAGCACGCCAGATATCACCCGCTTCTACTTGATGCTCAAGGATAGCGTTGCCAGCGGCATCTACGATTCTAATCGTTCCGCTGGAAGCGACCTCAAAAGTCTTGTCATGCGAACCATACTCCTCAGCTTTCTGTGCCATCAAGCCTACGTTGGGTACAGTACCCATAGTGGTAGGATCAAAAGCACCATTCTCACGGCAGAAGTCGATCGTCGCCTGGTACAGACCCGCATAGCTACTATCGGGAATGATTGCTTTAGTATCTTGAGTCTTACCCTCCTTATCCCACATCTGACCAGAGGTACGGATCATCGCTGGCATAGAAGCATCGATAATCACATCACTCGGTACGTGTAGGTTGGTAATGCCACGATCAGAATCTACCATAGCGAGATCAGGACCATTATCATAGCAGGCCTGAATGTCCGCTTCGATG
>CAZHOC010000114.1:5500-9846 GCA_964534295.1 uncultured Bacteroidia bacterium
GGCAGCTTTTTGCTCAGCTGGCAGATCTGCGATTTTGGAAATCAGATCACCAAAGCCATTGTTTACGTCCACGTTGAGCTGCTCGATCAAGTCAGCATGCTTATCAAACACTGGCTTAAAGAAGGCTTTTACTGCATGACCAAAGATGATCGGGTCAGAAACCTTCATCATGGTCGCTTTCATGTGTAAGGAAAGCAAAATATCCTGAGCTTTAGCATCGGCAATTTGCGCCTCTAAGAAGCTTACCAAAGCAGCCTTGCTCATATAGGTGGCGTCGATTACTTCGCCAGCTTGTAGACTTACTTTTTCTTTGAGTACCGTAACCGCACCCGCAGCATCTACATGCTCTATGCGTACGTCAGTGGACGCTGAAACGGTAACTGATTTTTCATTGGAGCGGAAGTCACCACCATCCATAGTAGCGACATGGGTCTTAGAGTCAGAAGACCAAGCCCCCATTCTATGTGGGTTTTTCTTAGCAAATGCTTTTACCGCTTTTGGCGCACGACGATCAGAATTACCTTCGCGCAATACCGGGTTTACTGCGCTACCTTTGATCGAGTCATATACCTTCTTAACCTTCTCCTCTTCCTCATTTGCCGGTTCCTCTGGGTAATCAGGCAGGGCATAACCTTGTCCTTGTAGCTCTGCGATTGCCGCTTTGAGCTGCGGGATAGAAGCACTAATGTTAGGCAACTTGATGATATTGGCTTCTGGAGTTTTGGCTAATTCTCCCAACTCAGCCAAGGCATCAGGGATGCGTTGTTCTTCTGTCAAATACTCAGGAAAGCGAGCGATGATACGTCCGGCGAGGGAGATATCGCGAGTTTCTAATTCAACTTCAGCAGAGGCGGCAAAGGCCTTAACGATGGGTAGTAGCGAATAGGTTGCGAGCGCGGGAGCTTCGTCCGTTTTAGTATAAATTATTTTTGCCATGAAGGAGAGATTGTATTAAATCTGGTGCGAGTAAAAATGCTTCTGCGAAAGTACGCTAAATTCAGGAAATAGGCGAGCGATTCTTAAAGCTCAAAAGCCAAAAAGGCAATTTGCGGTAGGAGAGGCTATGATATAGGGCTTTTGTCTTGGTTTTTGGCACCGCTGCGCGGAACGCTTATTTGGAATTGTTGAGTGGTTGAGTGGTTGAGTGGTTGAGTTAAAGAACTCCATTCAAAAATTCACTAAATCAAGCCTTCAACAAATCAAATAAGCGTTCTGCGAAGCAGTAAGAAAAAAAATGCCGAACAAGTAGTCCGGCATCTCTATCATTTGTCCCTTACAAGGGAATCGAATCCTTATTGTAAGCTTCCTGTCGTTGGGAAACCACGATCTCGCATCAATGCCTCTACTTCTGCGTCACGGCCCCTAAAGAGTCGGTAAGCCTCGGCAGGATCGATGGCGTTGCGCGGAGCGAATAAGTACTTGACCAATTTCTCAGCCATCTCTGTATCATAATAGCCCCCTGGAGCAGCTTCGAAAGCTTCGGCCGCATCAGCCGTCAAGACATCGGCCCACATATAACCGTAATAGCCAGTCGCATAGCCTTCGCTAGAAAACACGTGTCCAAAGTGAGGGGAACGGTGGCGCATCACGATTTCTTCGGGCATATCAATCGCCGCTAAGGCCTCTTTTTCAAAGGCATCAGGATCGAGATCGCTAGGGTCCATGGTGTGATACTTCATGTCCATAATGGCCGAAGCGAGGTATTCAGTCGTCGCGAATCCTTGGTTGAAATTAGACGCTCTTTTGATTTTGGCGACCAACTCATCTGGGATAGGTTCGCCGGTAGCCTGGTGGACTAGATATTGGTTGATGACCTTGTCAGTCGCGAGCCAGCGTTCCAAAAGTTGGGACTGAAACTCCGTATAATCGCGGACCCCGCCGTTGAGAGTTGGGTAGGCCACATTGGAAGATAAGAAGTGAAGTGCGTGCCCAAATTCGTGGAAGAAAGTGGTCGCATCATCCCAGGAAACCAGCAATGGCTCACCCGGAGCTGGCTTGACAAAGTTGGAGTTATTAGAGGAAAGCACGGTTTTTTTGCCATCAAAAGTGGTATGGCTGCGATAAGTGGTAGCCCAGGCACCAGAACGCTTCCCCTGGCGGGCGTATGGATCCAAATACCAAAGACCGATATGATCTCCACTCGTTTTATCGGTTACCTCCCAAACTTTTACGTCTTCATGAAAGACTGGTACTGAGCCTTCTGGCACAGGCGCGAAAGCAAAATTGAAAAGCTCACCCGCCACAAAAAACATAGCATCAGTCAACTTATCGAGTTGGAGGTATTGTTTAATCTCTTCGGAGTCTAGCTCATATTTTTGTTGACGTACCTTCTCAGCATAGTAGCGATAATCCCAAGGCGCGATGGTGATATCATCTCCTGCAGCATCAGCTAAGGCCTGCATATCTGCTACTTCTTCCTCTACCCTACCAATGGCCGCTGGCCAAACTTTCATGAGCAATCCCATGGCATTTTCTGGATTCTTAGCCATACGGTCTTGTAGGCGCCAGCTTGCATAATCTTCATAACCAAGGAGCTTTACACGTTCTTGACGCAGTTGTAATATTTTGGTAATGAGTTCATTATTATCATACTCATCACCATTGTCTCCGCGAGAATAGTAGGTACGCCATACTTTTTCACGCAGTTCTCTTTCGTCCGAGAAGGTCAAGAATGGCGCCATAGAAGAGCGGGTATTGGTGATGGCATATTTGCCTTCCTGACCTCGGTCAGTGGCTGCTTTAGCGGCGGACTTGATATATGAATCCGGAAGGCCACTCAATTGGTCTTTTTCGATAAAGGTTACATAGCCTTCTTCGTCGGCGAGTACATTATTAGAAAACTGATTATGTAGGCCAGATAGCTCCTTGTTGATCTCTGCATACCTTGCTTTTGAAGCCTCATCTAGCTCAGCTCCCCGCATTACAAAGCTATTATAGATCAAATCCACCACCCGTTGTTGGTCCTCCGCTAAGGGAGAGCTTTGGGAAGCATCATAAACAGCTTTGATGCGCTGGAAGAGCGCTTCGTTTTGGGTAATTTTTGAAGACATCTCCGACAACTTCGGTGAGAGGATTTTTTGAATATCACGAAATTCAGGAGAGGACATATTGCTACGCCATATACCGTAATAGGTTTGTACTCGATTAAGCAATTGGCCAGAGCGTTCCATCGCTGCGATAGTATTTTCAAAGGTAGGCTCAGCTTCATTTTGGGCGATGGCATCAATTTCTGCCAAGCGTTGCTCGATACCCGCTTCCATGGCGGATTGCAGATATTGTAGATCCATTTGATCAAAAGCTGGCACACCTCCATAGGGCCCCGCCCAATCTGCACCCAACGGATTATCATTTTCTCCCGTCATTTTCTTTGAGGAGGTTTTACAACTAGCTAAAAACAAAGTAGTTAGAACAAAAAGAACAGAAAGTCTAAATAATTTCTTCCAAGAATTCATAATGCAAGGATTGATGAAAAATTATAGGCGTGAAACAAATATACTAAAAGAAAAATCGATCAAAATTGGGCTAGCATAGGGAATCGATCATATAGAGAAAAGCAATTACGGGGCAAAGGTTAACCAGTCATACCTAGATTATACGGATTCAGGAAGCAAACGAAAAAGCAGAGACTTTAACTTCCTATCTTTACAGTGAAGAGAAAAGATAATGCCTCGTAATCTACAAATGATATGTATGATCCGAAGAATGGTTTAATTTCATATATCGTTTTTCATATGTATCTTTAATCAACCTCCCCTTTTTCGGCTCAGAATATGGGAATCTGAGCCAACATTCTGTATCAAACTTAGAAAAAAATAGACGGTCCTTTGACCTTCTATCCTGCTTAATAATGGGTTTAAATCTACAATCCTCATAAATATCGAGAGAGAAGATTGTAAGAGTGGAACATTTAGTTTTATGAAAAAGTTTTTACTTACACTATTGCTAGCAGTTTGTGCATCTGGCATGACAGCGCAAACTGCTTTGGTCACCTTCCAGGTGAACATGTACAATGAAATTATCGACGGCAACTTCGATCCGGCCACCGATCAAGTAACGATTGCCGGCGGTAATTTCTGGCCCAATTGCGGGCCGATCTTCACGGATCCTGATGGCGATGCGATTTACACCGCAACCGATACTTTTATCATCGGTAATCAGGTTACCTACAACTATTACATCTATAACGCTGGTGGCCCAATCACACCGGGTACTACCCCTTGTGATTTTACTACTGGATTTTTCGAATCTGATTCCTCCTTCGCAAGCTGCTCGGGAGGCGTTTCGGGAACTAACAGGGCTTTCACTGTGCCAGCGACTAATGACACTCTTCCAGTTGTTTGTTTCAG
>CAZHOC010000115.1:0-9819 GCA_964534295.1 uncultured Bacteroidia bacterium
AAAGGAGTTAGGGCGCACGTATAGGTATGCACCGATAAGCAAAGTGTCGGTAGTGAGGAATTACTACCTGATCACTTTGAAATCCAGACGTTAGACGGAGTCTAAAGCTAAAAAGAGCCGCAAATCCCAAAAAGAATCCTAGGAAAGGAATCACATTTCGCACCAAGCTGCGCTGTACGCTGGCAAAATAATTGGGGATAGTAGTGCTGAGAGCCTGTGAGTTACGAGACTCAACCTCTTCAATAACTTTGAAGTAATGAAAATAAAAGCTACGCTTGTTGATCTTCCACAGACTAAGCATAGAAGCCGAGGCTACTAATAGCAATAGAATGTGGTATGGACGTAAGCTAGTCTTCATATGATGCCGCAAATATAGTTAATGCTGTGCCTTTGCCCAAAAGCCAATTGCTATTTTTCCAATCTGAGGGGGATAAAGTACTATATTTGTATATCAAAGCAATCATATGTCAAGGGCCAAGGAAATTCGAGACCGCGTTCATGAGATCATATTTGAAGCAGATACTCCTGCAGGCAAAGCTTTTGATGTAGGTCTATTAATTGCCATTGTTACCAGTGTAATGGTGGTAATGCTCGAAAGTGTCAAAGAAATTAGAGATCAATATGCGGTCGAGTTACAATGGGCAGAGTGGGTGTTAACGGCTCTTTTTACCTTGGAGTATATTCTGCGCATCTACAGTGTACAAAAGCCCCAGAAATACATATTCTCCTTTTACGGTATTGTTGACCTGCTGGCGATCTTACCCTCTTTCTTACAACCCTTTGTCGCAGGAAGCCGCTATTTGGTGACCATTCGAACGCTGAGGTTGCTTCGGATTTTTAGGGTATTAAAGCTGGCCAATTATGTTGTCCAATGACAAGTAATCTCTAGAGCGCTCAAGGCCAGTCGCGCAAAAATTACAGTTTTTCTCATCGCGGTCATGACGCTAGTGGTCATTGTAGGTTCGATTATGTATGTAATCGAGGGGGGCGAAGATAGTGAAGGGGGATTTACGAGTATTCCTCGTAGTATTTATTGGGCGATTGTTACGGTAACGACGGTCGGCTATGGGGATATCGCCCCAGTTTCGGACTTGGGACAAGCCTTATCTGCGGTTTTGATGATCATGGGATATGGGATTATTGCGGTGCCTACTGGAATCGTAACGGTAGAAATGACCCAAGCCCAAAAAGAATTAGAAGCAGGCATGAATACTAGATCCTGTCCTGTATGCAGTCGGGAAGGGCACGAAAATGATGCCGACTATTGTAAATATTGTGGTGGAAAGCTTTAGGAGGGTATTTAGTTTACTGAGATTACCTCTTCTTTCTCTTGCTCAATAGGGAGGCTAAAGTGGAAAGTAGTGCCTTGGCCAACATTGGATTTGAACCAGAGCTTGCCCTTATGGTTTTGGATGATTTTGTTGCAGATACTTAGGCTGAAACCAAAGCTATCTCCCTCAATTTGCGGTGTATCTCCTTCTTGGAAAATGCGGAAGATGTTTTCATAATCTTCTCGACTTATCCCAGTACCATTATCTTGTACGGAAAAGATATATTCTTCCTTCTCATCGTGGACAGTGAAAGTAAAGCGAATTACTGGATCCTTTTCACTCCTTCTTGAGATTGCATTCTCGATAAAGTTTCGAAATAACCTCAAGATCTGGATTCTATCCACGTCTACGACCGGCAATTCATCATAAATCAAAGTTGCCTTGTTGGCCAAAATGAGTGGCTCAAGGCTGGTCTTGACCTCATCCATCGCGTCTCTCAGATCCACTTTTGTGATCTTCATCTGATGGGTATCGGTAATAGAGTAGAGGAGGACCGATTGCATAATATCATAGACATTTCCAATCCCCACTTCCATCTCTTCCATATATTGAGCGGCCAATGGATCATAGGACTCTTTGAGGCTGAAAAGGATTTGAATACCTCGATTGATCACCTCCAACGGAGCTCTTAAGTCATAGGCAATTGATCTGGCAAATCTTTCTAACTCTAGACGTTTAGCTTCATTATCTCTGACCCGCTGCTCCATCGATTTGAGGTCTTCCTCAAGTTGCTGCAATTGCTCGATGTGATCGTAAATATTTACTAGCAGGATATTAAATCCGTCAAGCTTTCCTGTGTCTTTATGTATCCTTGGGGATACAGAGATTTGGACGGGGATTTTATGTCCCTCAGCATGGAGGAGGTGAAGAAAGTACCTAGAAGTATTGCCTGGAGTCGGCTCTAACAATCGTTTTGCCTGTTCTGCTCTTAACTCTGGTGGAATTACTTCTGTAAGTACAAAGCGGCCAATGAATTCGGTATGGTCCCGGCCAATCATTTCGCCCAACTTAGGATTGACATAGGTCATAATGAAGTTGCTGTCCGTTTGGATCAAACCTTCATTGAGTAATTCCTTAAAGTTTTGTGAGTCATAATTTTTACGAATCAACTTTTGCAGACTGATGATCCGACTATTGGCAATAAGAAATACCAATAAATTGGCCGCAATGAATCTATATAGATAATAGGTGGCCTCAGGGTTTGCCTCTGGCGTTACCAGGATGGTAAATACCAAACATATAATCAGACTAAGTTGATAGACAATTAAATGACTCTGTTTAGTAAAGTACCATGGGGTGATCAGAGCGAAATATAAATAAGCAGCCCCCAAAAAATCGTCAAAAGCAAGCAGATGAAGGTGGATGCAGAATCCTCCTACCATAAAACCAAAGAAGGTGATAACTAAGGCTTCAAAGTTTTCTTTGACGCTTTCACTGACAAAGCTGCCAATAATGGTCAAGGTACCAAGGATAATGATCCCTAAGGTTACGTACTGACTTATCGCCGGGGCGATGTTCCAAAAAGTAGGATTACTAAATACGCCTGAACCCGCACTTAGCACAGCAGCGCCTAGAAGGATGCGGCCTGTATTCAGGGACAGATTAGATTCTAAAAACGGAGATGTTTGCGAGTTTTGAGCCATGCAGACTAGCAAATACAGATCGTCTAACCATTAGCAATATACAAAAAGAGTACCTAAATGATAATGCCTCCTCTTTATAATGAAATTTGAATGAGACTTTAGTTTGGCGACCTGCTTTGAATGTGATAATTTTGGCCATGAATCACAAAGTCCTCATTATAGATTTTGGCTCCCAATACACGCAGTTGATCGCGCGACGCGTGAGAGAGCAAAATGTTTATTGCGAAATACATCCCTATCACACTCCTTTAGCAAAAGTTATTGACCAAAGTGTCAAAGGTGTTATTCTTTCGGGGAGTCCATGTTCTGTTAATCAAGATGGTGCCCCAGATCTGGATTTAGAGGGCGTTTTGGGCCAAATCCCAGTTTTGGCTGTATGCTATGGTGCTCAGTTGATTGCTAAGAAATACCAAGGCTCCGTACAAACTTCTTCCAAGCGTGAATACGGCCGAGCTCGGCTACATGCGGTAAAGGAAAACGTTCTCCTGCAAGGGATCTCAACAGAATCTCAAGTCTGGATGAGCCATGCCGATACTATCATGAGTCTGCCCGAGGGGTATGAATTGATTGGAAGCACTGAGTCTGTAGAAGTCGCAGCTTATCAGCATCAATCTAAGCCTATCTATGGTTTGCAGTTTCACCCCGAGGTAACTCACTCCCTCGAAGGCGCACAGATCCTGAAAAACTTCCTCATTGACGTTTGCCAGATTGCCCCAGATTGGACCCCCGCTGCTTTTATCGATGAGACAGTTACTAATCTTAAGGCAGAACTAGGAGATGAACGCGTGATTTGTGGTCTTTCAGGCGGGGTAGACTCCACCGTAGCTGCCAGCCTCATCCATAGAGCAATTGGAGACAACCTTTACTGCATATTTGTAGACAATGGCCTTCTACGAAAAGATGAGTTTACCCAAGTACTAGAACAGTACAAAGTATTGGGGCTGAATGTGATTGGGGTTGACGCCTCAGATCGTTTCTTAGATGAGCTAGAAGGAGTTAGCGATCCCGAAACTAAGCGTAAGATAATTGGCCGGGTGTTCATAGAGGTATTTCAAGAGGAAGCCAATAAACTAGACGGAATTTCGTACTTGGCACAGGGAACTATCTATCCTGATGTGATAGAAAGTGTCTCGGTTGCAGGCCCTTCCGCTACTATCAAATCTCATCATAATGTTGGAGGCTTGCCTGAAAAGATGAATATGAAAGTGGTTGAACCCTTGCGTAATCTCTTTAAAGATGAGGTCCGAAAAGTAGGACGTGATCTAGGTTTGGAAGACCAATTTATCGGTCGACATCCATTTCCTGGACCGGGCTTGGCTATCCGCATTATAGGACAGATCACTAAGCCTGGTATCAAGTTACTTCAAGAGGTTGATGCCGTCTTTATAAATGGATTGAGAGAATTTAATCTCTATAATGATGTTTGGCAGGCCTTTGCGGTCTTGCTCCCGATTGCTTCTGTGGGAGTAATGGGGGATGAGCGTACCTACGAACAAGTAGTGGCGCTAAGAGCTGTAGGAAGCCGTGATGGCATGACCGCTGATTGGTCCCGATTGCCTTATGATTTCCTCGCTGAGATGTCTAACCGGATTATCAATCAGGTAAAAGGCGTCAACCGTGTGGTTTATGATATTAGCTCTAAACCGCCGGCAACAATCGAATGGGAATAAATATGAGGCTCAAGGAAGCAAATCTTATCATCTTTTTGGGACTAGCATTTTCTTTGCTGTTTGTCAATCCTATGCATTCGCAGCGCAATAGGGATAAGGAATTGAGGATCGATCCAGTTGCACAGGATTTAATCGCCCAAGGCAAGCGTTTCCTCCGTTCAGGGAATTACAAGTTAGCCTGGGATGCCTTTGAATCAGCTATTGATCGTCCTTTTCATCAAGGAACCACTGCTGCTGTGTACTTATCAGGAGTTGCAGCCATGCAAGGCCGCCAAGAAAGATTGGCTCTCAAGCGTTTTGAAGAAATAATTGGAGAGTACCCACTTTCCCGCTACGTAGAGGATGCTGTTTATCATAGAGCCCTGATTTACCTTAAAGGAGAGTCTTACAGTCAACAACAAACCGGACTGCTAGAACTCCTAGAATTAGAAAACTCTGCGCGTGATCCTCAACTGAGAGATGATGCTCTACAAGCGGTTCGTGCTTTTACTTTTGAAGGGGTTGCCCTGACCGATCTAGAGCGAATGTACGATGATGCACAACTCGGCCAAAAGGAGCTATTCCTGATCCCATTGGTGTATCAACTGGTAGATGTAGGACGTAAAGAAGATGCCGAATCATACTATGGAGACTTCCTTTGGATGGGAGGCAATGAGATTCCTTACCTAGATCGAATCTTGGCTGAGGAGGTAGTTACTACCGCTGTCGCGGAACGCTCAGTCTTGAAGCTTGCTATGGTGTTGCCGATTCATTACGAACAGCTAAGCTCATTTGAGATTGATTCCCTCAAAAGCATTCCCGGTAAGACCAAACTAGCCCTAGAGTTTTACGAGGGCTTTGAAGCTGCTTTACGCGAACACCAAGATTTTGGCAGACGCAAAATCTTACTAAGAGTGATGGACTCTCAAAGGGATTCCATGGCGACGGAAGAAATCATCTATGATCTCTCGGAATTTCGCCCTGACATGCTGATAGGTGATATTTACAATCAACAGTCTCAGCAACTCAGTAATTGGTCTGAAATGATGAGAGTGCCTCAGATCGTACCATTAAGTCCTACCTACGAAT
The DNA here is from genome assembly GCA_964534295.1 of uncultured Bacteroidia bacterium. Taxonomy (GTDB): domain Bacteria; phylum Bacteroidota; class Bacteroidia; order J057; family J057; genus JBCAWW01. The sequence goes on from CAZHOC010000115.1 coordinate 5,713, forward strand.
TGGTCAGAGGAAAAAATCAAACCTTTTTGGCCCACCCAGCAGTGGAGGAACACGGCGTTCGCATGGCGCTCTTTGCCAGAGATAGCCTTAAACTTAATAAAGTAGCTATCTGGTCAGATCAAAGAACCGCCACTGAATTATTGGCTCAATCTTTTCGCTCTACCTTCCTTGCCCTTGGGGGAGAGGTCGTTGATTTTACGGTGGACTCCGTCTTCGATAAGGAAGCCGTCAAGGATATAGAGAGATTAGTTAGGGAAATGGGATCGACCCAAGTAGACGGAGTTTACATCCCAATTTTGAGCAACGAGGAGACTTGTGGACTCGTTTTCAGTCTAATAGACAAAATGTATAGAGCCCGCAAATTGAAAGTGATGGGTTCGCCCCATTGGTGGTTGCGTTACAGTAATATTGATAGAGAGCTTAAGGATCGTTATGGAGTTTATTTCAGTTCTTCTTATTTAGTAGACCCCGCTAATGAAGATTATCAAGATTTTTACCAATATTATATAAGGAAATTTGAATTTCCTCCCAGCCAGTATGCTGTACAAGGCTACGATTTGGGCCGTTATTTGTTAGAAATTCTGGATCAGTACGATTTCCGCTCAGGAGAATCTTTGGCGGAATTTCTCCGTCAATACCCGATTTTCAACGGAATTCATACGAATTTTCAGTTTTCAGGTGGACAGAGCAACCAGTTTGTCAATATTGGACAGTTTCAAGAGCAAGGGATCATCAAAGTCAATGATGCCCCAAGCCTGGAGCTAGAAGACTTGTTTACACCCGGTAGAAATTGATGTAATTGCAGGCCTTCTGTTCCTTATTTTGTATTAAAGAAAACCCACATGAACCGAATTTTACTCTTGGCTTTGGTAGCATTGAGCCTGAGTGCTTGTAATCTTTTTAAACAAACTAGCAGCACACTAGCCCGAGATACCCAGGCGGAGACCTATATCAACCAAGGAAAGCAAGCCTTAAGGGCTAAGCGCTATACTGAAGCGCTCGACGCCTTTGAAATGGCCCGCCAGCGGGAGTTTAATCAAACTACTACTGCAGCAATTTACCTTTCTGGTCTCGCTGCCTACTACCTAGAATACAACGAAATTGCTCAGCTGCGTTTTCAAAGTATCGTAAACGACTACAAAAAGTCCCGTTACGTTGACGACGCTCATTACCATTTGGGTTTGGTATTACAAAGAAGCAACCATCCTCCTGCTAGATTGAGAGGCCTCTTTGAACTAATCGATCTAGCCGCCGAAACCAAAGATCCGAGCATGAAAAAACTCGCGCTTTCGGCTTTGAAAGAGCAACTTTTTTATGAAGCTGATGAAGCTGATGTGGAAGCTTTTTATCGGAGGGTTGAGCCGGAGGAGAAGTTAATGGTCCTCGAGCCATTGGTATACAGAAAGGTACAAAATCAGGTCCCAGAAGTGGGGCGGAAACTCTACAATACATATTTGCAAGAAGGGGGCGATAGTTCAGCATGGCTGAACGCTTTTTTTCCACCAGCCCAAGCAGCCGAGGAAGGTCAAGCTTGGTTTGAGCCCAATATCATTAGAGTAGCGGTTTTCTTACCACTCTACCTCAATCGCCCTTCTATTGCCTACTTGGATGAGATCCCGAGCCAAAGTGTCCGTTCCTTAGAGTTTTATGAAGGCATTCGTCTGGCTGTGGAGGACTTCAACCGCAGCAATCCTAAGAAGCTGTATCTCAAAGTGTTTGATACTCAGAGGGATACTAATCTGATTAAAATTCAGCTCAATGAGTTGAATCGTTTACAACCTCAGATGATCCTTGGTGAAGTATTTGCCCAACCAAGTCAGGTGATTTCTGCATGGGCAGAGGAAAACCAAACTGTGCAACTGATTCCCTTTAGCGCTTCTTCCGCCTTAACCGAAAACAAGGCCTTTACTTTTCTCGCGCATCCTGCGGCGGAAACCCATGGTGTTCGTCTTGCGGAATATGCACGCAGCGTACTCGCCCTAGAGCAAGTAAGTGTGTTTACGGACAATGGTTTCGGCGCCCAGCAACTGATGAGTGGTTTTTGTGAGACCTTTATTGCCCTAGGAGGTACGATCGATACCTTGAGGTTTACTCGCAATTTTGAAGACGCCAAAGAAGATATCCCCAAACTCGTCAGCAAAGTTAGAGGAGATGGCGTTTATATCCCCATCACGGGCAATGAGGAGGCTTCAAGTCTGATTGTCAATCTACTAAAGCGTGATGGTAAAGATAATATTGCGCTTATGGGTTCGCCTCACTTTTACTCTCGCTACGAAGCCCTTGATCGAGACATCAAAGAAGACTTCAATTTGATTTTTACCTCTTCCTATCTCCCCAATAAAATTTCTGAGGAGTATCAGGATTTCGTTTTTAGATACAGAAGTCGCTACAATCTGCCGCCTTCTGAGGAAGTGGTACAAGGATATGACATAGGTCGCTTTTTCATCGAGCGCATCAAATCCTTCAACTCGGATCTGCCGATGACCTTTGATACTTATTTGCGCATCGCTCCGGGTATTGAAAGCCTGCACGTCAATTTTGATTTTGATCGCGAGCAAAGCAATCAGTACGTAAACATTGGGCAATTTACCGAGGATGGGATTTCGATTCTCAATGAGTAGCTGTTGTTTATTCACTGCTGCGCAGAACGATTGTGCTAAATTGGCTTGGACACAAAACGCTCACATTGTCTTCCCGAGCGTCAGTCGAGGGATCTTTGTGGATACACTCTGCTTCGCAGAACGATCATTTATGGAGTTGCTTCGGCGGAGCTCAGCATGACAATGTGTTTGCATGAGCTTCAGCTGAAATTCCCCGGTTTGTCTTCCCGAGCGTCAGTCGAGGGATCTTTGTGGATCTATCCTGCTTCGCAGAACGATCATCCCCAAAAGAAAAGCCCCTCTTGCAAAACAAGAGGGGCTTTTTATGTCGTGAAAGCTAAATTACTTCTTGACAGAATCAACTACTGCTTTGAAAGCTTCAGGATGATTCATCGCAAGATCAGCTAATACTTTGCGATTAAGTTGAACATCAGCTTTGTTGAGTAGACCGATGAACACTGAATAGCTCATATCGTATTGGCGAACCCCTGCGTTGATACGCTGAATCCAAAGACGGCGGAAAGCACGCTTGCGATTACGGCGATCACGGAAGGCGTATAGCCAGCTTTTTTCAATTTGGTTTTTTGCAACGGTCCAAACATTCTTTTTGCGACCGAAGTAGCCCTTCGCATGTTTCATCATTTTTTTGCGACGAGCTCTTGAAGCTACTGCATTTACTGAACGAGGCATATTTCTTTTTCGTTAATACGTTCTACTGGATTAAAAAAATTACATGTTAGGCAACATCGCTTGGATGCGGTCATGATCTGTTTCGTGAACAGTAGAAAAATGCCGAAGCTTCAGCTTACGCTTCTTTGACTTCTTAGTAAGAATATGATTCTTAAAAGCATGCTTTCTTTTGAACTTCCCTGAGGCGGTTTTCTTAAAACGCTTTGCGGCCCCAGAATTGTTTTTCATTTTAGGCATGATAACGTTGGATATAGTTTCTTTAGTTAAACAGAGCGGCAAAATTACGGATTATTTTGATTCAAACATAGTAGATAAGAAAAAAAACATAGGGAGTAATTTTACCTATTGATACAGCGAACGAAGGGATATTTTACGTCTTCAAACTAAACTCAATCCTTTTATGCACAAATCTTTTCCTCATTTTGCCCGCAAAAGGCGGCAAATCCTCAATCTCGAGTCCAAATTAGAACGCTGGCTCGCAGAGGGTAAGTGGTGGCAGATGACTGCCGAAAACCGCCAAAAATGGCTTCAAAAGCTAAAAACACGATTACAAGCGTTCCGCGCAGCGGGTCAACTAAATTGGGCCAAACCAGCACTAGTAGCCGCTCTCCTAGGTCTCGGCCTACACAACGACCTACAAGCACAGAGCTTTGCAGCCCCTCAGCAAAACCCTTTTGGCCTTTCGGCTGGAACCTATTTCTCCATTCCGACTTTGGTGGATATCGATGCGGATGGTGATTTGGATGTTTTTGCCGGTACAGCCTATGGCAACATCCTTTATTTTCAAAATACGGGCACTGCCAATGCACCCGCCTTT
>CAZHOC010000116.1:0-437 GCA_964534295.1 uncultured Bacteroidia bacterium
AAAAATTGCCATTGCTTGATAGCAAATTGATCTTGGACAAAGACAGCCAAATTTTGTTGCTGTACGGCATCTACATAACCGCCAGAAAGCGCATCCGTCCACTGATAATGGATCCCACTCGTCAATTGATGGCCGCCTTTGAGGTAATTGATTTGCTCGATTTCTGAGATCAGCGTTCTGAACTGACTATTAGACTCAATCAAATTGGGAGGGTCTAGGTAGAGGAGATTTTCCTTAAAAAGACCAGCTCTTGCCTTGAGAATACTGTTTTTACCTAGACGTTGCCAATTGAGCGAAAGACGTAGCGCCTCATCCACCTGGGTGGCATCACTGCGCGTGGATACGGTCGTGGGAGGAATTTCCCTAAAATTGTCTTGCGCCCAAAAGTGAGCGGAAAAGCTTTGCTTAGCGTTGGGCTTCCAATAAAGCTCTTGCAT
>CAZHOC010000116.1:447-8226 GCA_964534295.1 uncultured Bacteroidia bacterium
CTCGGCGTTCTAGCCGAGCGTGAGTTTGTTGCCTTAGCGGCAGGTCTTCTCGGATGGTATACCAGAAGTCATTATCAGCTTGGTGATTGAGGACGCGAGTACGCACCCCAAATTTTTGATTGGACCATTGCGCACTAGCTTGATGAGATTGCTGCCCGAAACTACCGATGCTGCCTTGATATTGCAGTTTAGTCGCCTTCTCAAGGCGAAACTGGTTGTTGAGCATGATGCTGCCCCCAATCGCGCCAGAGCCCCACATCGCTGAATTGCCTCCGTATTGAACTTGTAGCTCATCAGCAAAGCCAACTGGTAGTAATGAGAAGTCTAATTGGCCCAACATCGGACTTTGGATAGGAAGGCCATTCCAAAGGACCGCAGTATGGCCGGCGCTGCCTCCTCGGATAGAAGTAGTCGCTAAACTGCCTCCACCATAGGTTTTGACAAAAATGCCTGTTTGTTGAGCGAGGACTTGGTCTAAGCCTCCTCCGGAGAACGCTTGTAATTGGCGGGCGGTCCAGTGTTGTTGGTGCCCCGCGATCTTTTTCTGTCTCAAACTTTGCGCTTTGATCTCTACAGAGTCAAGCGCAAAGATAGAGTCAGCCTGTGCTTTCACTTGCAGGTGTGAGCACATCAGTAGGGCGACAATGGCCCCTGCCAAAATACCTTTGTATTGCTTCATATGTCCGGGCTTTTCCTCCGAAAGCCGATTTGGGTTAATCACAATGGTAGGTCTTCTGGCTTACTCCTCTTTTGCTCACCTTCCCATCCAGAGGGTTCAGGACAGTGGTTTTGACGGCAAAAGCTGTAAAATGGAGCTTACAGCAGCGGGGACTGCTCCGGATTCGCACCGGATTCCCTGTTACGAAACACTATGATAGTGCTTCACCATTTGCGCTGGCAAATATAGGCAAAGATTAGACAAGGGAGAATAGCTACTATAATATTGTTGAACTTTTAGGGACTTGGACTCGTTTCATGTATTCGCAAATCTGCCGTCAGTTCGGCCTTTTTCGCTATATTTGCGTGCTTTAAATAAGAAAACTACCTGATGCTGAATTTTTTCAAAAAGAAAGAAAATAAAGAGAAACTCGATCAGGGGCTGGAAAAAACCAAAAAGGGATTTTTTTCGCGTCTCTCTCGGGCGATCGCTGGTAAAAGCAAAATTGACGATGTTGTCCTAGATGATTTGGAAGAAGTGTTGATCGCTTCAGATGTAGGGGTGAAGACAACTATACGCATCATTGAAAGGATAGAGAGCCGCGTAGCAAGAGATAAGTATACTTCTGCTTCAGAACTTGATAGTATCCTCAAAGACGAAATCAAGACCATGATTTTAGAGTCTCATCCTGAGACAAGAAACTACTTTGAGGTGCCTACTATAGAAAATAATGGCGAAAAGCAGCCTTATGTGATTATGGTGGTAGGCGTTAATGGAGTCGGAAAAACGACTACCATTGGCAAACTAGCGCACCGTTATCAGCAAGCTGGTAAAAAAGTCATCTTGGGAGCGGGAGATACGTTCCGCGCAGCGGCCGTAGATCAACTCAAACTATGGGCCGAAAGAGTAGGCGTAGACTTTCACTCCAAAGGAATGAATACTGATCCCGCTGCGGTGGCTTATGAGACAGTGCAGCAAGGCGTCAGTAAAGGGCATGATGTCATCATCGTAGACACGGCCGGTCGCCTCCATAATAAGAAGGGTCTCATGGACGAGCTATCGAAGATCAAGCGTTCAATGACTAAGGTGTTGCCAGGCGCACCCCATGAAGTCTTGCTGGTATTAGATGCTTCTACTGGGCAAAATGCTATCAACCAAGCGAGTGCCTTCACCGAGGCGACTGATGTTTCAGCTATGGCGCTGACTAAGCTGGATGGGACTGCTAAAGGCGGTGTCGTAATCGGGGTTTCTGATATGTTCAAGATCCCTGTAAAATATATTGGAGTAGGAGAGGGAATGAATGATTTACAGACCTTTGACCCTGAGGTGTTTTTAGATTCGATGTTTGAAAAATGATAACCAATCTACCTAAGCATAAAAAGCGGCAGCAAGACAAAATCAATGTCATCACTTTAGGGTGTTCTAAGAACTTGGTTGATTCTGAAGTCTTGCTTTCTCAATTGCATGGCAATGGCATGGATGCGACTCACGAAGCCGCCAATGACGATGCCAATGTGGTAGTGATCAATACTTGCGGTTTTATCGACAAAGCCAAAGAGGAATCGGTCAATACCATTCTTGACTATGTCGATCGCAAGGGCAAAGGAGAAGTAGAAAAGGTATTTGTTACCGGCTGCCTTTCCCAACGCTATAAGGACGAGTTGATCGAAGAAATCCCTAATGTGGATGGCTATTTCGGGACTATGGATATGCCTGATTTGGTCAATACTTTAGGAGCTGACTATAAAAAAGAACTGGTCGGGGAGCGTCAAACGACTACTGATAGTCATTATGCTTATCTCAAAATTGCCGAGGGCTGTAATCGTCCTTGTAGTTTTTGCGCCATCCCATTGATGCGGGGTAAGCATAATTCCCGTAGCATAGAATTTTTGGTCAAGGAAGCTGAATTCTTGGTCGCGAAAGGCGTCAAGGAAATCATGCTTATCGCCCAGGATTTGACTTATTACGGCTTAGACCTATATGGTGAGCGCAAGCTCAACGATCTCCTAAAGGCACTTTCTGATGTGGAGGGCTTGGAGTGGATTCGTTTGCACTATGCTTATCCTTCTGGCTTCCCAACAGAAATATTAGAGACCATGCGTGAGCGTGATAATATCTGCAACTATTTAGATATTCCACTGCAGCATGTCTCAGATAATGTCCTCAAAACGATGCGTAGAGGCACAAACCGTAAACGCACTTACGATTTGATGCGCAAAATCAGAGCGGAAGTACCGGGCATTACGATGCGGACTACCCTCTTAGTAGGCCACCCGGGAGAGACTGAGGAGGATTTTCAAGAGTTGTTGGCATTTGTGGAGGAGATGAAGTTTGATCGTCTGGGCGTGTTTACTTATTCTCATGAGGAGAATACTCACGCAGGTGATAAAATGGAAGACCTCATTGATGAGGAAACCAAACAGCGTCGCCACGATGAGATCATGGAAGCCCAAGTGGATATTTCCTTTGAACTCAATCGCGCCAAAATTGGTAAAACCTTCAAAACCATTATCGACCGTACTGAGGATGGCTATTTTGTAGGTCGTACAGAGGCGGACTCTCCAGAAGTTGACAATGAGGTGATTGTTCATAGTGCTGAGCCGCTAGAGATAGGAGCGTTCTACGAAGTAGAAATCACTGACGCGCTCGAATATGATCTGATTGGCAAAATTTCAGCATAGTCTTTGCAAAAGGAATTAATAATGAGATACTTAGGCACAGAGATACGAAGCAGATGGGTGTGTATGCTGCTTTTGATTCTTTGTGGTCATGGTTTGCAGGCTCAGTGGAGTATTGGTGTCAAGAATCATCTGGATGCCGACAAAAACACCCGAGTATTGTTGAATTATGAGGCTTCGACCGACAAGGAAAAGAACTTCTTGATAGAGATTGCTTTTCGAGTGGAGGGGCCAGAAGGTCAATATCGAATTGCTCAGAGCCGAGAGGTAGGAGTACGAACCAAGAGCAGTCGCTTGTTTGAGTTTTACTTCAAATTGCCTCCCAATTCCTATCAAGTCGATGTAGATATTCTAGATCGCGATCTGGACGAGCGAAGCTTTCTAAGGTTACCCAATGTCTACCGTATCCTTGAGGCCCAGCAGGTTAACCTTAGTGATATTTATCTTTCTTATGAGGAGGATCCAAAGGTCGCCTTTTCTCAGCCGATTTTGACCCAAGCAGTAGATCCGGAGAAAGGCAAGCTTTTTTACTCTCTTAATATCAATGCCCCTGGTTATGAGGTGCTTACTTTCAGGGCTGAGCTATATGAAAAAAAGCCGGATTCGGAAAGGGAAGCTGTTTCTTTTCTAGTTTCTATCAGTCAGATCAAGAAGGTGTTTTACCTTAATAATGGCCGTGGGGTCTTTCAAGATTCCCTTGATATTTCAGATTTACCCTCCGGGCAATACCAGATTGATATTCGAATCTATGATGACAACCAAAGGCTAGCTGCGCGCAAAGGTAGTTTTTCACTGGGCAGTGATCTGAAAAAGTGGATATTTGATAATCTCGACGAAGCTTTCCGGATGATGGTTTATGTCTATCCTAATGCACAATTGGACTCTCTTTTGGAACAAGAGCGTGATCCATTCGTAAGGAGAGAAGCCTTCAATCAGATTTGGGAGGGCATGTATGAAGATAAAGCCGAAGAGGAGATGGAACGATATTATCGGAAGGTATTTATTGCCAACGAACGCTATATTGAAGAAAAAGAGGGGTGGGAGACGGATAGAGGCAGAATTTATATTTTGTACGGCGAACCCAAAGAAAAATCAGTAGAAATCGCAGGAAATTCGTATTTGCGTTGGACCTATCCACGTTGGAGTCTGTCTTTTCTTTTTGAGAAGCACAACCAGAACTACCAATTGATCGAATAAGTCAGGAATGAAGGATACTTTTATAAAATACCTGCAGAAGCACTTTCCTTTTCAGGATGTGTTTGGGACACAAACCCAAACCGATGGGACCCAAGCCTTCAATCAATTTACGGTTCCAACCTCCAAACGTATCATCCTCACGCTCCTCATGATCAGCCCCTATCTCTGTGGGATTGGTTTTTTGAGTAGTTATGGTTTGAAGTTGGCCATCACCTTTGAGTGGATTCAAACTTTTGAAGCCAGTGGCATGATGTGGATCAATCTTGCCTTTTACACCTGTGTGAGTGGTTTGATTGGCTACGGAACCAACTGGTTGGCAATTCGGATGTTATTTCGCCCCTTGGAGCGTCGACCCATTTGGGGACAAGGGCTTATCCCTGCCCAGCGTGATCGCATCATCTTGAGCTTAGCTTCGGGTATGCATACGCATATATTGAGTCAAGAACGGATTCATCAGCGCATCGAAGAAACGGGCCTAGTGCCTAAAATCAATAATCTCTTTATGGATGGCTCTTCCGGTTTGGTGAGGGATGTGGAGCTACGTGCAGAATTAAAACGTCTGATACATGAAGGGATGACCGAATACGCCAATCGAGAAGATGTTCGTAAAGAGGTAAGGGAGATCATTGACGCTCATCTAGAAGAAAATGTTGAAGGAGGAGTAAAGAAATTTTTGCTGCAAACCTATAAGCGATACAACAAAAATGACTACCAAGAGATGATTGACCGCGTAGTGGGCGACATCCCTAATGTGACCATCAAGGTAGTCGAACGCCTAGAGTCTCAACTCGACGAGTTGGCTGATTTAATTATCAATGAGAAGGCAAGCACCGAAGCCAAAATCTATGAGGTTTTAGAGAGTTCACTGGAAAAAATTGATATCACGGGCTTGCTGGTCAAGCAGATGGAAAACTTTGACGAAGTCAAATTAGAGAAAATGGTCCGTGATGCGACCAATGAGGAGTTGAAATATATCCAATATTTGGGTACTGTATTAGGTCTTCTGGGAGGATTGTTGATATTTGACCCTGAAACAACTGGACCGATCTACCTGTTATTATTTTCCATCTTATGGGGTTTAGATTGGGCAATTTTCAGATTTCGCAAAAAAGACCCCTCTTCAGAACCTGCTTGATCGTACTTTCAGCATCTCTAACTCCCTACCATAGTGTCTACTACCAAAAGCATCCGAACCGATTATTTAAATGCTGCTGAGCCCCTCAAGCCATTTTATCAATACCCAGTCCAAACGCCTGATTTCGCCAAAATTGTAGCGGATAAGGCAAGGGAGAATATAGATCGCAAAACTTTACAGCAGGTAATTAGGGAACAATATGATGGTCTCAGCCTATCGGATGCTTCACAGAGACATTTAGACCTTTTAGGAGAGGACAATACCTTTACCATTACCACTGGCCATCAATTAGTGCTCTTGGGAGGGCCCATGTTTACCACTTATAAGGTACTCACAGCCATCAAACTTGCTCAACAGCTTAGCGAAAAACATACAGATCACAATTTTGTCCCGATCTTTTGGATACATACTGAAGATCACGACTACGAGGAGATCAATCATTATTTTGCCTCTTTTCAGGAGAAGCGGACCTATTCAGGGGCTTTTCAAACCATGGTGGGCAATCATGTCCTGAGCGAGGAGATTGAATCTGTTTTGCCTGCTCATTTTTCGGAGCGGCTGCGCCGAACGTACCGTCCTGGTCGCAAGATGAGCGAGGCCTTTCGTGATTACATCAATGAGTTGTTTGGAGAGTATGGAGTGTTGATGCTCGATGCTGATGATCCAAGATTGAAGGCAAGGTTTAAATCAGTCCTACGAGAAGAGGTCAAAGAAAATGCTGCTTTCTCTGAGGTCAATGCCACTTCGGCTGCTTTGACTGAGGCGGGCTATCCCGCTCAGATTCATGCTAGAGAGATCAATTTATTCTTTTTGGATCAGTTGGGCCGCAATCGTATCGTTGGCGCCAATGGGCACTACGAAGCTATCGATCGAGATCTCAGTTGGTCTCCGGCTGAGTTGGAAAGCATGATTGAAAATCATCCTGAGCATTTCAGTCCCAATGTGAGTTTGCGTCCCTTGTACCAAGAAATGATTCTTCCCAATCTTTGCTACATCGGTGGCTGGGGGGAGCTTTCTTATTGGTTACAATTAAAAGGGGTTTTTGCTCATTTTGGCGTAAACTTTCCCTTGCTACTCCCAAGGATGTCAGCGACTATCGTTCCGCGAAGCGTAAAAAAAGCTTGGGAGGATAAAAAGCTAGACCAATCAGACTTCAAAGCACCTCTGCATGAAGTCTATCGAAAATATATGCCCCAAATTTGGGATGGTACCGCCTTTCTTGCCCAATCTGCTGAGATATTGACCCAAATTGATGCCCTGAAAAATATCATCGAGGATGAACTTTCCATGACGCTTGCCCGCTCGGGAGAAGCGCTCAAGGTAAAAACGGCTCGCTATCTCAAAAACTTAGAGAAGAAGGCCATAAGGGTAATGCGCCATAAGCATCCAAAAGTATTTGATGAGATCCGAGATTTGAAGTATCAGATACAGCCAGATGGCTTAGTTCAGGAGCGAGTGTTGAGTCTAGCCTCTTTTCCCGGCATAGCACCAGAAGACCTAATCAAATTGGCTTGGGACCATTGTGAGCCACTGAATTTGGAACATGTGTACTTAGATTTAGCCGATTAGCCTCTTTTTTTGCTAAGTGCTTTCAGCGAACTTTGAATTGAGTGAAAACTTATCGTAATTTCTTCGTACATCTAAGTAGTAGAAATTTATAAGTAGTGAGTACAAAGAAAAGGCAAGTTGCCCCAACAATTACTATTTACTTTCTACTACATACTTAACAAATATAATGGCCAGAGAACGATATAGTAGAAGACGTAGCGTAGCAGAGGAGTTTGATACTTCTCTGATGTACGATGATATTGAAAAGATACGCGAATTAGAAGAGGAAGAAGAGAAGGATCAGAATGCAAAACTCGGCTCTGCAGGAGCAATGGCATTGATCGCAGGTGGTGGCCTTTTATCACTTGGTTTATTATCAGGCATGGGCATCGCCTTAGGTGATTTAGGGCAGTTTATGCAAGTAGCCTTGACCATCATTGGCTTCGGTTCATTAGGCTATGGTTTTTTTAAGACCCTATCTCTTGCATTTCGCCAGAAAGAATTGAATTTCCCTGCTTTAAATGTATACCGCAAAACTCGTCCAGTAACGGGTTCTGCCAAGA
>CAZHOC010000116.1:8236-9784 GCA_964534295.1 uncultured Bacteroidia bacterium
GTACCAGCTCGAGTAATAACACTAGGAGCCGGCCGACTCAAGAACGTACACAGCAAAACAGAAGTCGTCAGACTGAAAATCCATACGAAAGAGCCCGCCAAAGAGGTTCTTATCGTCAAGAGCAAGCTCGTACCTACCGTAGAAGTACCAACAGTCGCAAAGCCTTGCGTCGCTCTAGAACCAATCGAGTCTTTTCGGGGGTAGCTGGAGGTATCGCTGAATATGCTGGTATTTCTCCTGCATTAGTACGCTTTGCTTTTATTGCAAGCTTTTTTATGCCCTTCTTAGTGGCAATGCCCGTATTTATTTATCTGTTATTGTCTATCGTAATTCCAAACAATTATGATGACTTTAAAGCCGGTAAAACGGGTGGCAGCGCCAAGCCTGGAGCTGATGACGATGCAAGATTCCGTTCGATCTAATGAGCAATAAAGCGAGCCTATTTTTCAAGCAAAGTGTTTTTTGCTGCCTTTCCCTTTTGTTACTGTCCTGCAGTGATGAAGATCGTATTTGTACGACCTATTATGATTCTGGAGAGGTACGCTCAACCGTACCCTGTCCAGATGGGATTCGTAATGGGACCATGAGTATTTTCCATAAGAGTGGGACTCTTTGGAATACCAAAGAATATGTAGACGGTATGGTGCAGGACACTATGCGCTTTTACTATTCACGTACGGGTGACGTTCTGCGTGCAGTACCCATGAAAGACAATGAAAAGCATGGGCGAGCCGTAGAATTTGATAAGAAGGGTAGGCTAGTCAAGGTCATTCATTATCTCGTAGGTCTAAGGGATGGACCCTTGGAAACCTATTATGAGGACGGTCAACTCAGAGAGCTAACGGAATATAAGGAGGGAAATAAACACGGCAAATACCAATTGAAATTGGAAGATGGTACCCTCATTAAAGAGGGCACCTATATCCAAGATATGCAATACGGCAAATGGCGAAGCTTTCGTCCTGATGGTAGCCAATTGGCCTCCTTCTCCTACTATTCGGGAGTCAGACATGGGGGCTTTGGGGTTTTTCGTACCAATGGGATGCCCTATATTACCGGAACTTATTACAAGGGTGCTATCAATGGCCCAATTAAGTATTTTAGTAAGGGGGGAGAGATTACCTATGAGATGGATTTCAACGTTCAAGGAATCTATCGAGATAATAAACTTAAAGAAGCTGTTATTCCCTTTTTGCCTAGCAATCGCTTCAATATCATAATCAACCCAGATACGGTCCTGATTCGCTAATCTTATGCGTACTTACTATTTGATGAAAGTAAAAGGGAAAGCCAAAATCCCTGACTACATCCAACTCCGAGACGAAAATCTTACCCTGATTGGCTATTTTAGACCCGGTCGTAAGGAGCGTTTAGATAAGATCATCAAAGATCCAGATGAAGCACTTCATATCCAGGGAGTTATCGATAATATGACTGAGTATGGGAGGATGCAGAAGGTAGAACTACCATGAATAGCGACAGCCTAATTCGAGTAAATGATGTTTCGGTCCGCCTCGGCGAACGCGATGTCTTGGAAAATATCTCTAT
>CAZHOC010000117.1:0-9762 GCA_964534295.1 uncultured Bacteroidia bacterium
TATTCAAAGGCTGGTTTACTAAAACGTGGCGCTAGGCTAACCTTAATACTTGTCTCAAAAGGGAAATATGCCTCATAAACCTGCTTACTCCACCACCTTACACCTAAATCTTCTTCTAAAAAGGCAAGGCTAGCATTGACAATACCTATGGGGCCATCTGCTCTAAAGAACAAATTCTTGTTTTGTATCTGTATCTCATATCCTTCTTCTCCTAAATCAGAAGATTGCCTCTTAATCCGGCTAGCCTGATCTGTTTGCCCAATACTAATGAATGGAAGATTAGTAGTACTCGTTACGATCGCAAATGGAGATTTGCATTTGCAAATTTTAGCTAGATTTTGCTGTAAAACTTTTGCCGAGTGCAGTTCTGCTTCATCAGCTTTTGGAGAAACCAATATGTCATAAAGAGGCTTTCCTGCTTTACTCAAGAAAAGAGTAGAAGCGTTCTCCGTAGGATGATGAAATAAATTGTCGGACATATTTAAAACTTGAGTAGTCTCTTGCCTGCTATCACCATCAATATCTTGATCCACTGTAGGCTGTTGGGTTTGTTGAGAGGGTTTGCAACTATGAGCAAAAATGCCCAACAAAAGTAGACTCAGGAGAAGTGTTTTTGTATTCATGCTCATCTTGAAGATATGATTCGTGCTTAAGAAGACTTATTTAATGCCCAGAATAACTTCTTTGAAATATAGCAAACTCAAAATGTATTTTAGCCTGCGGGTGGCGAGCTCATGTCGTAGCATTTTAAAAGGAAAATACTCTTTCATTTCGACTTCCTTTGAGTAAAACGAACTTATCAACTGATTTGTATAGGTTAAGCCCAAGTAATACTCCCGTTTGGCCTGATCTAGATCCTTACGTTCGTTGATTTTTGCTCGCACCATTTGATTAATCTCAAACCAATATTTTTTGCGAAATGCAAGTGGGCGTTTGGATACACTAGGGGTGACATTACGATTGTATACAGCGAAACAACCTGGCACATAGATAAACTTGCTGCCGATCGCAGCGGACTTTAAAAGGTACTCTGTGTCTTGATGCACGGGATAATACTCGTCCCAGCCAGCTTTTGCAGCTAGTTTCTCACAAATTTCTCTTTTAAAGAGATAATTATTAGGCGGACTCCAACGATCAAAGAGCAAACTCTCCAGGAAATCAGATTCTGGTTGCTTTGGATGCTGCTCCGTCTTGATAAATTTGTCATGCTCCCAATAATCCATCCTCCAATCAGAGTATACCACATCTGCATCTGGTTGGTTGATCAAAGCATTTAGCTGTGTTTCTAACTTCCCTTCAAGGATCTGGTCATCGGAATCTAACCATTGAATATATGAACCGCTGGATATCTCAAAAGCATGATTCCGCCCTGCATTGCCGCCTTTACGAGGATTGGGGTGAATTTGAATTAAATCAGGGTACTTTGCTTGCCAAGCAGTGAGAATCACCCAGCTATCGTCGGAAGATCGATCATCAACCACGATGATTTCTTTGACAAAAGGTTGCTGTGCAATACAGCTCTCCAGCGTTTTGGCCAAATAGGGCCCGCCATTGTAATTTGGAATTAAAATGGAGACGGATTGGTGATATGCCGCTGGAAGATTGCTCATATCGAGGCGATACTTTCTTGATAGATTTTTATTAATGAAGTGGCATGTTGCCGCCGCTCAAAAGACTTTAAAACCTTAGTTCGATTATTAGGCTTTTTTTGCCATTTGCTAATAGCTAGCATAGATTCAGCATAGGCATCAACATCTTTTTCTTTAACTAGGTATCCATTAAGGCCGGACTCCACAAGCTCTGGAATACCAGCATGCTCTGTTGCTAAAACAGGCAGTTCCATGGCCATTGCTTCCATAATTGCATTTGGTATTCCTTCCTGATCTCCATTACTACTTCTGACACTATGATGGACAAAACAATCAGCTTCCTGCAATAAGGCCTTCGCTTCTGTAGGGGTAACCAGTCCTGGAAACTCAATTTCTTTACTTAAGCTCAAGGCTTCAACATGAGCTTTGATTTTTGGTAACAAGGGACCTTCTCCTGCCAAAATCAATCTCGTCTTTAAGGCTGGATTAGCTTGCTTAAATTTAGCGTAGGCATCTATCGTATATGAGTGCCCTTTTTTTTCTCTAAAGCTTGAAATCTGTAAAAAACAAAAAGGTAAATCTCTTTTTTTTGTTGCTGTAGCTTGGAAAAAATCACAATCCGTTCCGTAGTATAGAATATGCGTTCTCGGAGAGAGAATACCTGCCTTTGTCAATTGCTGCTTCATATAATTGGATACACAAATGATACTGACATTAGGCTGCTGGACGATTGTTTTGAGGCGCTTTACGTACGACTTTGATCTTAGCATTCGAGAGGCGTCATAGCCGTGAAAACTTATCAAAAAGGGAATCTGAGAGTTGAGCTTAAGATTGTCCCAAAAGCGAATGGCTTCTGGTCCAAAGTGTGCATGTACGAGGGATGGATTGATTTTTTGGATCCTGCTTCGCAGAACGCTAGAGTAGGAGGGGCTATAGTAAGAATATCGACAGTCTCTTTGGCGTAGCTTCCACTGGATTTTTGCTCTTAGTCTGCTTTGGGAAAAGGGGATTTCTTCGACTCCGTCAAACGGGAAACGCTCCAAATTGTGGCGCTCACAAGTCAGTAGGTTAAGATCAATTTTTTGATTTAACTCGCTGACCTCATTATAAATAAAAGTCTCAGTAGGAAGACCAAAGCTATGGGTAAGTATGGCTACTTTCATTTGCTATTGGCCTTGAGACCCAATTTGTTCATTATACGTTTGGGCAATGAATCTGCTGGACTAGCATAAGTAAAATTGCGCTCTTTTCTAGCTAGAAATTTTGCGGCTTGATCGAGGAAGGCCTTCCATTGGTCAAAATGGGACCGTAAAAGGGGATCCTCTCCTTTAAGAATACCTCTCACAGTGGAACCAGAATAATGAATAAAAATAATAGGCCATTTACCACGGATCAATATTTCTCCATTTTCTCCCTTAGTACGAGTATTTTCACTGAGATTCCAGTTTGCTACATTGCAACCTCGATGGTGGTTGATTTGGGTGCCCTGAAATTGGGCGGGCATAATATCTAAGTATTTTTGATCTACATATAAGCCTTCCTCTCTGGTCCTCTCACAACGATACAAACAGGCGTCACGCCACCATTTGAGGGCTTCAATCCCGGCCTGGCTAGCCCCCACAAAGCCACCATTATACATCCCATCGGTAAAGTTTAAACGAAAATTTGCGGGATCAGAAATAGGATCTCGGCTTCGCCAATGAGGCGATAATAGTACACTTGCTCTGGACAACTGCTGCTTGATTGGACTGAGTTCCTCGTAGAAGCAAAGATCGCAGTCTAGAAAAACGACTTCGTCGAATGATAAGTCTTCCAAAAGGTAAAGCATTAGGACTGATTTTAGGGACCAGCGCATAAAATCAGGAGCCTCACGATACTTTTCGATAATTGCTTTAGCCTGCTCGTTGGCGTTAAAACTAGAGAGCTTTAGCAGCTTGAACTGGGGAAGCTGTGCCCAATCGAGCTTGTCCTCGGGTAATTCGTCCGTAATCAGCACATAAAAAGGTGCTTCTGCTTCGAACTGCAACAACGAAAAATGAAGTGCCAAAGCATAGTCTAAATGACTCGCCGTAATAATGGTACAAAAAGCAGTAGGGGCGGTTTGGGGCATTTATTCTTTGACTATGTTGACGGTAGCTTGTTTTTCGTTGTGTCTGATTTGCAGTTTATATATACCAGCCGCTAGGTTAGCAATTGATCTTTCCCAATGGTGGTCTCGCACATTTACGTTTTCTATCCACAATAGCTGTCCTACTGCATTGTAGAATGAAAGAGAAATCTCTTCTCCCCCTTTTATGTTTTCCCAATCAAGATTAATTAGGGAGTTGGTAGGGTTGGGATATATTTTGAAGTTCTTGAGGAGGAGGTCGCGTTCCAGAGAAGTGTTGAAAATGACGACTTCTTGGGTGAAAGTATCACTACCACACTCGTTAGTTGCAATTAGCATTACTTGATAGGTGCCGCCGGTAAGATAGGTATGTGTAGGACTAATCTGTTGGCTGCTATTGCCGTCTCCAAAGTTCCAGAGATAGGTGGCAAAAGTAGAAGAATTAAAGAAGCTAATCGTTTGATTAAAAATGTTACTGTTGAAAGAAGCAGTAGGAGAGGGGTTGATTAGAACCCCTATGGTATCTCTGGTAAGGCAACCATTAGCATTAGTAACATTGACGATAAAGTTTCCGCTTGATGTAGGGGTAATAGTTTGTGTAGTTTCCCCGGTATTCCATAAGAAGCTTAAACCAGGGTTTCCTGCATCTAAAATTGTACTGTCACAATCAACCACATCATCACCCAGTTCTACAATAGGGAAGGTGTCGAATCCTGTAACATTTATCGTATCAAATAAAACGCAGCCTCTTGGCTCTTGAATAATAACCGAATAAGTGCCAGTTGTATTAACTGTAATAGAAGGGATCGAATCCCCAGTACTCCAGGAAAACACGGCGGTAGAATCATAATTAGTTATGAGTTGATTGCCACACAAGATTCCATCATCTTGTAAGCCCGAACTTGTCGGAATCTCTACTTCGGTACTACCATTTACGATACATCCTAAGCCATCATCAATCGAGACAGTATATATGCCAGAGCTGTCTACTGTGATACTCGTATTAGTCGAACCAGTACTCCATAGGTGAGTCCCTACTAGCCCGGTAGCCAGGAGGGTATCATCACAAGAGTAGATGTAGTTTGGTAATTCTAGAATATATTTTACATCTACTTGCAGTTGACTAGGATCAGAGGTACAAGTTTCTGGATTTATTTTCCAATTGAAGAAAAAGTTGTAGTGATCTAATACTGGGAATCCATTAGTCAATGTTAAGGCCCCATATTGTAGAGGGTATACTACAGGAAAATTGATTCTTAATTCAGCACCAACCTGATTTTCCAAGTTTAAGCGCATTGGTTTATCCTTGTTGACCTTATAACCAAGGAATACAGTATTCTTACCCCAGTCAGTAAGAGTAACTTCCCGACGACCTACTTCAACCCCATCTTCATACAACACAATATCACCTGTCAAAGGGGGGAATTCGATGTATACGTCGACTGATTCTATGAGAAGATCTTCAGAAGTTTCAAAATCAACGCCGCGAGAATTATTTACCGAAAAATATCCCCCAGAGGATGAAAAAGGGGAATTGAAGCCTGCATTAGAAGGCAACTGAGTAATTTGTCTTTCCTGCTCAATACGAGGATAAAATATTGTGGTATCCTCAACAAAAGTTGTAAGGCTATTGCCAATACTGAGCACCTGTTGTGAATTTGGATCATCATACCAATAAACGGTACTATTGGAAGGAGCTGTTGCAAATAGAGTGATTTCTGCTTCACCACATATAGTTGTATCACTCACGAGTGGAGGGGTACTAGGAGGAGGTAAAATCTCTACATTGATTTCTGCCTGTACTTCACATTGACCTATGGATACCACAACATTGTAGATGCCACTATTTGTTACAGTTAAAGTAGGCGAAGTATCCGTCGTATTCCAAAGGTAAGTGGCATTTGGATTAGTAACGTCTAATAAGAGAGAGGAGCCACATACTAAAGTATCTTCTACTAATGATACTACTGGACTTGGCAAGACATTGATATCAACATCAGCCCGACTTGATGGACAAAAGAAAGGGACAATCTTCCAGTTGTAAAAATAATTGTAGTGACTAGCAATGGGGGTTCCAGAAATAATCTCCAAATCCCCATAGCTTAATGGGTAGTTGTTGATAGGGAAATCGATAAACAAAGAACCATTCTGAGGATTTTCAAGCATTAATCTTAATTGATTAGACGCTGGTACTTGGAAACCCAAGAAAATGGTTTCTCCGCCTGACTGAGTCAGGGTTATGGCTTTGCTTGCAAGGAGGTTTGCTCCATCATAAAGGGCTACCGTTCCAGTCAAGCCGGCTGTTCCATCAATTGAAACGGATTCCAAAATAAAGTCCCTTGGACTGCTAAAATTTACGCCACGATCATTATTAATTGCGAATGTATTACCCGAAATACTAGATCCAGAGCTAGCAAAGCCTGCTTGAGTGGGAATAGTGGATTGTTGAGCTACCGTCCAAGATTCAAAATAAAGGGTAGTATTAGTAGTGGCTGGGAATGGATAAGTGTTCCCAATAAAGAGGAGATTGCCTCCGGATGGACTATCGTACCAAGCAATGGTGGAACCGTTGTGGCTGGGACTAAGGTCAATAGTTTGAGGACCACAAACTGTTGTGTCAGTCAGGCTTGGGGCAGAAGGGAAGCTGAGAATTTCGACAAAGATTGAATCTGTCGAAGTACAAGTCCCAATAGTGCTACTTACGCTATAGAGTCCTGTTGCGGTGACATTAATAGTAGGGCTAGTTGCTGTTGTATTCCATTGGTAACTTGCCCCTGGGAAGGTTGCATCAAGTATCAAGCTACCTTGACATAGGCTGGTATCAGCGCCTAAATCTAGATCTGGGGTTTGTAAAACCGTAATAGTGATAGGCGTTCTGCTGGAAGCACAAAAAGTCGGACTTATCTTCCAATCATAAAAGTAATTGTAGTGATTAGCTAATGGAGTACCTGAGGTAATACTAATCGGACCGTAGTTAAGTGGATATATGATCGGTAGGTCAATATAAATATTGGCACCACTTGGATTGGCTAACCTCAACTCTAGGTTGTTGCTGACTGGTACCGTAAAGCCTAAGAATACGGGATTGGCTCCGACTTGACTGACTGAAATAGGTTTGCTAAACAATAAGCCTCCATTATCATATAGCTCGATATCCCCACTGAAACTCCCTTGAGTATACAGCGTGACAGAATCGAGAATAAAAGAGGTGGTGGTTTCAAATAGCAAGCCACGATCATTAGGCACTGAATAATAGTTACTTACATTACTATTGTTGATGGTAGCAAATCCAGCGGTATTGGGAAGAGTTGGCAAAGTGGCACTGTTACGTGCTTCTACATAAAATGTAGTGGTGCTAGTCAAATTACCGGGTGAGTAAGCTGAACCTATATGTAGAGGTGCCCCGCCTGTTGGACTATCAAACCAGGCAAAACTATTGGCTGTACCACTAGCAAATACTGTAAAAGGTTCTCCTGAGCAAACCGTGGTGTCATTTAGGGTGGGTGCGTTCGGCGAAGTCGAAAACGCAATATAGACTGAATCACGTGTTGTACCGCTGCCATCTGTTACGTCGACCCAATAATAGCCACTGCTGCTTGCCAAAATTGTCTGCTGGGTCATACCATTACTCCAATTGAAGGTAGCACCTGGATTACCAGCGTCTAAAGTGACTTGATTACATTCTACTCTATCTGGACCTAAATTGACCAAGGGCTGCGCCAATAAGGCGCTAGATGTTACTCCGAGAAGGAGGCAAAGGCAGGAGGTATAAAGTGAAAAAGAGAAGTTCATGAGTTATTCTTTGCTAGCTAATCCAATTTCTGATAGACTGCCAAAACGGAGTGTCCGTGGATTTTTTGGCTATTAGACGCTATCAGCTTATCTAAAATTCGAAACAGTCCTAGTTTATGATATATCCGATATATAAGTGAGCTTTCTTTTGGTAGATACTTACTTTCCCAGATTTTGCGATACCAATGGAAATGACGCTCCTCGAGAGGTTCAAATCTGATCTCATTGGTTTGCATTGGGAAACAATTTTCTAAGTTTCTCAAACTCCCTTCTTGCCATAATCCCATATGATGGGGAGGCATATTCAAAACATTAAGTGGATCATCTTTGATAAATGCACCATTGTTGGGCACACAAACCACTAGCTTACCACCTGGCTTCAGACAGTCTAGGCTAGCCTGTATGTAAGATTGTACATCTGCTATGTGCTCTAAGACCTGAAAGCTGCATACTAAGTCATACTTCTCAGGACTATTTTTTGCGTGCTCTTGTACAAGTTCCAGTCTGACATCAAGTCCTTGTTGCTGAGCTTGCTTTACACAATGTTCGTTTAACTCCAGACCTACTGCTTCAAATCCTTCTTGCTGAAGACGTTTAACAAAGCTGGCTGGCCCACAACCTACCTCTAAAACGGATTGCCCCTTTTTAAGCATGCCTTTTGTTTGGGTATGCTCCCACTTCCAATCCAAATAATACCACTCAAAACGTTCTAGTTCCTCGTAAAATTGCCCATCTCCATCCAAATTAAAGGGGTAATAAAATTGGTACCCTGTTTCATCGCATCGGTAAACTTCGATTTCACTGAGATTGTCAAAAAATCTGCTGACATCTATACTGAAATTCGAAAGGTATTTTGCCTTTAGCTTCTCAATGTTGATGGTTTTTATAAGGGAAACTTTAGCCCCCTTTTTGACCGGAGAGCTAAGCGTTTGAGTAGGTGTGGCGATGTCTGACATGCTAGTAGGGAATAAGCCGGAGGGAATTATTGACGATCGGATTCACTTTTGATCACATAGGCAATAATAGAATCCTGAAATTGAAAAATGCGAGAAGTAGACTGTGTCTTGTGAAGGAAATCGTGCAGGGCTCTAGAGCATCCTGACCAATGATAGTAATCATCGAGGATGACAACGCCTCCTTCTACCACATGCTCAAATAGGTAATCAAAGCATTGCATGGTAGACTCATACCAATCTCCATCCAACCTCAAGATGGCTATTGGGCCACCATCGTAATGGGGTAAAGTATCTGAAAACCAGCCTTTGTTGATGCTAACATTTGGTGCTTTACTGAGCGCCATTGCTGCTTCAGCATCTTTTATATCAGCGGTGCAATTGTCAAAATAATCTTCAGACTCTGTATCGCTTTGCCATTCCTTGGCCTTCTTTCCGTCAATTTCTTGAACTTCAGGCAAGCCCTCAAAGCTGTCATACAGATGATAAGATCGGCTCGGTCCCAACAAGTCCGCAATACCGGCTATCATGCCCCCTTTCCAGGTTCCGCATTCGACGATAGCACCTTCTACATGCTGATACTTTTGCACCAATTGGAGATTCTGCCGATAAAGATGACGAGGAATCATGGTGTATTCCTGATACTTATCATAAAAGGCATTGAGATATCTCCATTCTTGGCGATAATCTAAATAATCCTTGGTCCGGTTTACTGCGTTTTTAATTCTGTGTACCATTAGACATCGAAATTGGAGATAAAAACTCAAAGTCAGTGTTCCACCACAATGTGGAGGCATTTTTTGGCGGCAATTTACCCTTGCCCCAAATATCTTGTTCTACTACCTCAAAGGTGAGGATCTCTTCTAATTTTTGGATGTGTTCAACGGAGTTGCCAACCCAAAAAGAAACCTGATAGCGGCCTGGCATCAAAGGGGGTTGCCCAACATTGCAGCGGATAACGCCTTCCGTTACCTCAGACTGATATGGATTGTGGGGCTGATATACATTGTTAGCGTTGAGGATTTTTTCCCCCTTTAGGGAACTCACAACCAGTCCAATGACTACGTCATTGACGGGTGTTTCGCTTTTGAAGTGCACATCAAAAGCCAGTGAATCTCCCATTTTCATTTCCGCAGAAAGCTCACCATTGGCCAAAATGTCAATTGATTCCGTCCAAAGGCTATATTTATCGTTTTTGGGTATTTTGATTTGAGCACTCTCTGCATCGGGACTGTACTGGTCTAAATAATCCTCGATTACTTGATCGATTGGACCGATACTTTTGCATTGGCCTTTGACCAAAAGCACTCCCTTCGTACAA
>CAZHOC010000118.1:0-9682 GCA_964534295.1 uncultured Bacteroidia bacterium
CGGAGGCAGCCGTGAAAATTTTGGAAAGATTATTGGAAGAATAAATACATGAAAAAACTCTTAATCTGCACCGGTGGCGGGGATTGTCCGGGCCTCAATGCAGTCATTCGAGCGGTTGTCAAACGCGCCCACCAAGAAGGCGACTGGGAAGTCTACGGCAGTATTGAAGCCTTTACGGGTTTGATGCTAGATCCGCAAGAAGTAGTGCGACTGGACGATCGCGCCGTAGGTGGTATCCATGTCAAAGGAGGCACCATCATCGGCACCACTAATAAAGGAGACCCATTTAATTGGCCCGTCCAAAAAGAGGATGGCAGTTGGGGACTAGAAGATCACTCAGACCGCTTGGTGCAGATCATCCAAGACATGGGCTTTGATGCAGTGGTCAGTATCGGAGGTGATGGCTCGCAAAAGATCTCCCAAAAGCTTTTTGAAAAGGGCGTTAAGATCGTCGGGGTCCCCAAAACCATTGACAATGATCTTTCGGCCACGGACTATACTTTTGGCTTTCAAACGGCCGTACAAGTCGCTACGGAGAGTTTTGACAAGCTAGTAACTACCGCAGAAAGCCATAGTCGTGTGATCATTATGGAGGTTATGGGACGCGATGCAGGCTGGATTGCCTTGCACACGGCCATGGCGGGTGGGGCAGAAATCTGCCTGATTCCAGAAGTACCTTATGATATCAACAAAGTCCTTGATCGTATCAATTCTCGCTTTCAGCAGCGTCGTGGTTTTGTCAATATCGTCATCTCTGAAGGGGCCGCTCCCAAAGGAGGTTCGGTTGTAGCAACTGATACTGGGGAGCTCGGCTACGGCCATAAGCGACTGGGTGGTTGCGGCTATAGATTGGTTGAAGAACTCAAAGCCGTCGGCTGTGATGCCAATATGCGGGTTACCGTATTGGGGCACCTACAGAGAGGGGGTACCCCTACAGCTTTTGACCGCATCCTCGCCACTCAATATGGCGTCAAAGCCTTTGAAATGGTACTAGAAGGCAAGTTCGGTCGTATGGCGGCCTTCCGTAACAATACCATCATTGATGCCTCTCTCATCGAAGCAACGACTGATTACAACTTTGTTGATCAGGACAATTATATCCTCCACGCAGCTCGCGGTATAGGCGTGAGTTTTGGCGATTAGGAGGAGGTTTACTCCCGAAAGCTTTCGGGACGCGGAACGATTATCCCATGATAATAATTCAATGTTGATACCGTAGCGACGCATAATTATGCGTCGCTACATTTTTTCAAAACATCGAGATAAGCGTTCTGCGAAGCAGCAAAAAAACAGCGCCGTCCTCCAATAAATGGGGAACGGCGCATATTTTTTATCAAACTGCCTGACTAGTCAGCAATTACAATCTTATTGATTTTGTCTCCGGCAGTGATTGCATCAATCACTTCAAGACCGTCCACTACTTTGCCAAAGCAAGTGTGATTACGATCTAGGTGAGAAGTATTGTCGCGGCTGTGGCAGATAAAAAATTGTGAACCGCCAGTGTTACGACCCGCGTGGGCCATAGAAAGTACCCCACGATCATGGTACTGATTGTCGCCAGTAAGCTCGCAGTCGATGCTGTAACCGGGCCCCCCAACGCCTGTACCTTGAGGACATCCGCCTTGGATTACAAAATTAGGAATCACACGGTGAAAAGTAAGTCCATCGTAAAATCCTTCCTTAGAAAGTTTGACAAAGTTTGCTACTGTATTGGGAGCATCATTTTCATAAAACTCCACCTTCATTGTGCCCTTTTCAGTTTGAATTTCTGCGCTTGCCATAAAATTATTTTTTGTTTGAGCGGCAAAGGTACAAATCCTCAGCGAAAAGATCATTTGTAGATTCAAACCTATGCGATACAACCCAAATCAAACTTTGCTCGTCTAGACAGCAAACACCTCAAATTATGAAGTACCACTACCTCCTGATTTTCGTTTTTCTCTTTACCAGTTTTCTCCCCCAGTCCGCTCAGGCATGCAGTATGGTTAGCTTTACCGGCACCGATGGCACCGTTTGGGTAGGTAATAATGAAGATTATCTCAACCCCAATACCTATCTGTGGACCAAAGACAAAGAGAAAGGAAAATACGGAACGGTATACTTTGGCTTTGATAATTTCTTTGCTCAAGGCGGCATCAATGAAGCGGGACTAGTCTTTGATGGCTTCGCCATGGAGTCAAGAGAGGTAAAAAACCTCAAGGGCAAGAAAAAAACCAATGCAGCAGACTTGATCCATATGATCATGCAAAACTGCGCGACCATCGAGGAAGTCAAAGCAATGGCTGATAAATATCGCTTGGACTTCTTGAGCCAAGCGCAATTGATGTTTGTCGATAACAAAGGCTACTCTATCATCATCGAAGGCGACGATTGGCTTGAAAAAGGACCAGGCGAGTCTCAGCTCTGTACGAATTTCTACCAGTCGACAATTAATAATTTTTCGGAGATCAGCTGCCCTCGTTATCTAGCAGGGCATGAAACACTTTATTCTGCAAATCCAGAAGAGATGGACAAAAACCTTTGTCGCGATGTGATCAATAGCATGCACAGCGAAGAGTGGTGGGGTGGTTCGCTATACTCCAATGTCTATGATACGCGTCGAAAAAAGATCTATCTCTACCTTTTTCACAACTATGAGGAAGAGGTGGTCCTCTCCGTCGAGGAACTCTTAGCCGAGCCCATGGAGCCAGTGAGATTGAATACTTATTTCAAAGAAACAGAAGCGCATGACCGCTACGTACAGCAGCATGAGGATGTCAAATCCAATATTGCTTTGCTAGGAAGCGCCCAAGATACAAGCGTTCTGCGAACAGCAGCTAGCACCCTCAGCCAGATCGAATTGACCCGCTTTTCTGGCCAAGAAGTCCTTACCACCATCGATGGCTATAACAAAGCCGAAGAATACTCCAAAACCATTGCCGTAGTGGAGCCCATGATGAATTTATTTGATATCTCTTGGGAGCTGAGGGCTATGATCGACAAAGCCGAGTTTGAACTAGGCAATCAAGAAGTAGCATTGGTCCATATCGAAAAGGCCATAGAGCTCAATCCAGAAGAGCCAAGTCTAAAAGAAGCATTAGAAAAGATCCAGGCAGGTAAACCATAAGGCAAACGCCAAAACAGCGCAAAGCGGGGAAGTTTCATTCCTGTAATTTATGGGAATAGGTAAGCCACATTAAACCCTCTTGCCTCAATAGAGTCTAGGAGATATGAAGCTAAAAACAATCTCCTTTCTCGCCCTAACATTTGCCCTGCTTGCTTGTAGCAAAGAAGTCCCGCTAGTTCCTGAAGATGATAATGCTGAGTTTCAATTCTCTAGTTCTCCGATAGATTTGGATGGCATTGATGCCCAATATGCGGCCGATGTATCCTATGATCAGTATGAGGATACCAAGTTTGACATCTTCCTCCCCAATAGTGCTACTCCTACGGGTCTAGTGGTCTATATCCACGGTGGTGGTTTTACCGGAGGTGATAAAGCTTTTGTATACAATGATCCCTATCCAGATCAGATCAGAACGCTATTGTCGCAAAATATCGCGGTGGCTACTATCAACTATCGCCTCATCGAGAATGGAGATACGGAAGGGGTCCTCAAGAGTCTAAATGATTCTAAAAGAGCCCTTCAATATATCCGCTATAAAAGCGAAGACTTCAACTTAAACAAAGAGCGCATAGTACTTTTTGGCACCTCTGCCGGGGCCTCGACTTCCCTCTGGCTCGCCACCAATGATGAGCAAAAAGACCCCAACAACATAGATCCAGTATTACAAGAAAGCAGCAGGGTTAGCGGTATTGCCTTAAATGCTACTCAGTCTAGTCTTGATATAGAAAATCGATGGTTAAATAACGTTTTTGCGGATTTTGGCACCACTTGGGAAGACATGTTACAAGACTTTGATGAATCCACTTTGTTTAATTTTTATGGTGTCAGCTCTTGGGAGGAATACGAAAGTCCTGAAACAGAAGCTTACCGTAAAAAGGTGGACATGCTTGCTATGATTTCGGTGGATGACCCAGAGATTTGGGTGTCCAACACTGGTGGGACCAACGAAATCCCCCTTACTATTGGCCATTGGTATCATCACCCTTTTCACGCCAGAGAGATCAAGGAGTTTGCTGATGCGGCAGGAGTCCCAAATGTTTGTAACTATGGTAAGCCATTGCTTTACAGCGATGGACAAGAAGAATATGTAGAATTCCTGATCAGGAAGTTAAACGAATAGCAGGGTTTATTTGCGCCACATTTCAAATTGATCAACTGTAGGTTGTAGACCGAGATCGTCCATACGGGCGATTTCGGTTTTTGCTTTGGCATCTACATTTACCACTCTGACGCCTTCCTCTCCTGATAGACATTGTCTGAGGAGGGCATTGAGGTGGCCGGCCTTGCCGAACGCTTCTCCCCATTGCATGAGTCGCTTGGTGGGACGATGATAAATGGCAAAGGCAACTAGCTGCCCCTCTTTTCGATATTCCCAGCATTCTACAGCATCACCAAAATTGCGAGCAGTTCTTTCCTGGCTATCCCAGCTCCAGACAAAGGGGCTCAATTCACGATAAGTTGGCCAGTCCGGCTCCGCCGAACGAGTGATATAAGCGTTCTGCGCAGCAGTAAAGGGAGGTATATCACCCTTGAAACAGCAAAGCTTCCGTCCGATCTGATAGCCCACTTTTTGATAAGCTTTGATGGCTCGCTCATTTTTGACGATTACTTCGAGTAGCCCTTGTTTTATCTTTCGCTCATTGAGCTCCGCAAGCAGCGATTCATACAACTGCCCAACGATACCTTGGCCTCTAAAGTCAGGAATGATGCCAGTACCGGAATTGTAATGGGTCTGCTTACCTTCCCAATCAGCCAGCGCAATCATGATAAAGCCGACTAAGCGTTCGCCGATGTAGGCGCCTCGCGAAAGAGAATAATCCACCTCTGCCGCTCCCCAGCGCTCACGCAGGTAAGCTTCATCTACGACAAAGGGAATGAAATAATCCGAAAAGGCTTCATTGAAGCAGGCGGTAAGTTGTGAGAAGTCGACCTCAGCGAGGGATTTGATTTGCATTGCGGAGCGCATTTGATCTCTAGCCAGCAAAATAAGCATGAATCGCTAGCGATGCTCTAGAAGACTAAGAAAATCGCAAGATCGGGAAAGCCCTACCAGCCTAAACGGAAATTATGCCAACCATCCGCATATTCGTAGTCGATACTAAGTTGACTTACCGCACAGATTTTATCAACGATGGCCAATCCAAGTCCCAAAGACTCGGCTGATTGGTTGCTTTTCTTGAAGCGGTGAAACAACAAAGCAGGGTCAACCTGTGGCGCTGGGCCGGTATTACGAATCACCAACTCACGCTCCTGTAACAGTATCTCAATCTCACCATTTTCGACATTATGACGCACTGCATTTTGCAGCAAATTGGTAAGCAGCATATCCAACAGATTGGAATCCATGTAGATAGGCACATTTTCTTCCAGCTCTTTGCGCAATTGCAACTCCTTAAGACTAAACAGTTCTTGAAAATCGTAGATAAGATTTTCTACCGTTTGGGTCAGGTTTAGATCTTCTCGATCTACGAACTCACGATTTTGAATTTTGGTCAAAAGTGAGAGCGAGCGCCCCATGCGAGAAAGCTTATTGATCGAATTATAAGCGGCCAGTATCTTCTGTAATTGTTCCTCGGAGAGGTCCATGTCTTCCAACAATAGCTCTAGCTTGCCTTTTGCGATCGCCAAAGGAGTCTGCATCTCATGGGAAGCGTTTTCGGTAAACTCTTTCAGATTGCTATAATCTTCCTTCATCTTGTCCGTCATTCGCTGCAAGAAATTGTTGAGTTGGTTGAACTCAGAGGTAAAGGAAGGCTCAAGCTTTAAAGGAGTCGGATCCTGCAAGCGGAAATGGCGGATTTTACGTAAGGTGTTGTCAAAAGGGCGCAACAACCAGCGATACAGCAATAAATTGGCAAGCACAAAGACCAAGGCCAATACCGTAAAAACCCGAGAAAGGGAGCGAAAAACCCCATCGGTTATGTCTTGGGTTTCGACCACCAAATCGACCAACTTGACATAGTATTTTTGACCGTTTACTTCTTTGACTCTCTCTACCTTTCGAAAAGGTTCAATCTGCTTAGTGTAAGTGTGCAGCTTTAGAGTATCCACAAAGACAGCCTCTGTCTCAGGATGATCAGGAGCCATGAGATTAATTTGTAGATCTTCATTAGTAAGGCTTTCGTAAGGAGCGCCCTTTTCGATGGCGAGATAGACCTCTTCGAGTCGTTCCAGCAGGTACCAGTCGGTCTCTTGATCTACCTCCTTTTGCAGGATTTGATAGATATAAACCCCACCAATCCCAAACCCCAGTAAGGTGATAATCAAATAAGAAAGGGTCGTTTGGGTAAGTAGCTTCATGACTTACGGGTGTTAAATTTATAGCCTAGGCCATAGATAGTCGTAATGTAGTCCGCACCTCCGGCTTCTGTGATCTTTTTGCGGAGGTTCTTAATATGTTGATAGACAAAGTCAAAGGAATCGTAAAGATCCAGTTGACTGCCCCACAGATATTCGGCGATAGCTTGCTTGGTAAGCACGCGGTTTTTGTTGGCCATAAAGTAGAGGAGCAATTCGTACTCTTTACGGGTAAGCGCCAATTGATCATCATTGACGAGGACCTCCAGCGTGTCAGGCTGAATGCTGATTTCATTGAAAACGATCTTGTCTTGCCCTTCAAAATTTCGGCGTCGATAGATCGCTTTGATGCGAGCATTGAGCTCAGATAAATGAAACGGCTTAGTCAAATAATCATCCGCCCCTAGGTCTAATCCTTCCAGTTTATCGTCCAAGGCATCCTTAGCAGAGATGATTAGTACACCGCTTTGAGGGTATTCATATTTTACTGCACGCAGAACGTCCAACCCATTGCCATCAGGCAGCATAATGTCCAATAAGACCACATCAAAGCCTCCTCCCGACAAGGCCTCTAGGGCCTGCTCGCAGTCCATTGCTTGCTGGGCTTGGATTCCTTCGCGCCGCAAATACTGCACGATATTGTCCGAAAGATCCTTCTGGTCCTCTACTATCAAGATTTTCATCGCTTTCAATCTAAGGATACTTTTTGAAGAGAATTTGATTGTCATAACAATCAGCTCTGTTTTTCAGTATATACTTAACAATTCCTTAAGCTTTTGGTGCAACATTTGAGCGGTAAAACAGGTAATTTTGCCAACAGCTTTTCGTTTATTATTGATATGAGTGCTCCCCAATCCATCACAGAATTTCGCCACGAACTTGCTAACAGCCTTTCCCATGGTTTAGGCCTCCTATTTGGCATCATCTCCATGCCCATTCTTATTGCCATGGCCTCTGTTAATGGCAATACCGCAGGCTTGGTGGGAGCGAGCATTTTTGGTTTTAGCTACCTGATGGTCTATACCTTTTCGACCCTCTACCATGGCTCTACCCTTTACCAAAGCAAGTATGTAAACCGCATCAAGAATTTTATGCAGATGATGGATCACATCAGCATCTATTTTTTGATTGCCGGCACCTATACACCCTTCATTCTGATATATTTCCTCAATCCCATGGGTATTACCCTGCTATCCATCCTTTGGGGATTGACCGCGATCGGAGTAGTCTATAAAATCTTCTTTACGGGCAAATACGAATGGTTTTCCCTCCTCCTATACCTCGGTATGGGTTGGATGCTCGTCTTTTTTGCTGAGCCATTTTACACCGAATTACCCACCGCTACCTTTGTCATGGTAGCAGTCGGCGGCGTGCTATATACGCTTGGGGTGATCTTTTTTGTTTGGGAACGCTTGCGATATAACCATGCGATCTGGCATATATTTGTATTAGCGGCTAGCATTTGTCATTATGTAGCAGTATTGCTATCTGTCTAGCCCCACCTTTTAGATTCTGGGTGCGTGTATCATGCAAATAGCACCTAAATGAATACACTTCTATTCCGTTTTTTTCTACTAATAGGCTTTTCAAGCTTATTTTTTGCATGTAGACCTAATCAAGATTCTGACCCGAAACCCCCAATTACTACTTATAATTTACCAGAATTAAATTGGCCACCTGAAATTGTGGGATGGACATATGAAAAACTAAATGATAGTTTCCCATATAGTAGGAAAATCCATTTTTTTAATGAGAATCAAGGATATAGATCTACAGGAGGTCTGATAACCAATGATGGAGGGTTTTCTTGGGACAGAATTCCTTTTGAGGCTACTTCAGAAATCATAAATTCTTATTTCTGGAGTCCCAATCATGGAATCGTTGTTTACAAGGCATCAGGTAATTATAAACCTAGCATAGCCATTTCTGAAGATGCAGGAATGAGTTGGACAACACAGTCAACTCTTGGTTTATCAGAAAATATCACCTCTTTATGGTTTGGGGATGCTAAGCATGGACTAGCTGTTTCTAAACGATATTTGTATAGTACGCAGGATAGTGGGAAGGTGTGGACTTCAGTATTAGACATCCAACTAAGCGTGGACATCATTCAAGCGATTGATTCACAAAATGTAATGGTAATTAGCCAAGATAGCCTCTACTATAGTGATGACAGCGGGAAAAACTGGCAAGCGATAATTTCCCTTCCTTATATTGAAACAGTAGCGCCAATAACCCCTGACTTTCAAGCGTATAGTCTGGACAGCTTGTATTATCAAACAGGCGGGATTTATCACCAAAGTGCAGATGGCGGACAAAGCTGGGAGGTTTTAGGAGAGTATGAGGCATTTACCCTAATTCAAGGCACAGAATGCTTTAGTTATGGAAAAACTGGCAGGTATGAGATACATCAAGCCTCAAATAGGTCATTTGATGATGTTGCCTATATCTACAAAACCATATATCATAAATCAGCACCCAATTTGCCCTGGATTGAGGGTAGCAAAGATATTGCGAATCAATACATAGGGCATCTAGTCCCTGCAGGTCCTAACATTGTGGTTGCATCAGCCAGTACAAAAGAGGGGCAAATACTAGTTCGTTATAAAAGAAATTAGATATCCGAATGTCGATCCTTATATTTCGTCAAATACGGATCATTCATGTTAAGACTATTTCTTTTTTTCACCCTTTGGGGAACGCTTAGTTGTGCCATTGGTCAAGAGCGCCCCAACATCCTCTTTTTGTTTAGCGATGATCAGCGAGCTGATGCCTTAGGAGCAGCAGGCAATCCTTATATCGAGACGCCAAACCTGGATTCTTTAGCTGCGCAAGGCACCCATTTCACCCAAAACTATTGCATGGGTTCGCATCACGGGGCGGTTTGTGCCCCGAGTCGGGCCATGCTGATGTCGGGTCGTTCTCTCTTCAATGTGTATGACCGCATCAATGGCTTACCGACTTTACCGATCAGCCTGCGGCAGAACGGTTATCTCACTTTTGGTACCGGCAAATGGCACAATGAGCGTGAGGCCTTTGCGGATGGCTTTGAGCGAGGAGAAAATGTCTTCCTCGGCGGCATGAGTGATCATTATCATGTGCCGGTGCGGGATTTACAAGCAGATGGAACTTTTACCAAGGTCCAGCGCAAAGATTATTCGACCAGCCTTTTTGCGCAAAGCGCGATAGATTTTATCAGGGACTACGGTCAGTCAGAGCAAGCGCAGCCTTTCTTTGCCTATGTCGCTTTTACTGCTCCGCATGATCCTCGTAGTCCTT
>CAZHOC010000119.1:0-4042 GCA_964534295.1 uncultured Bacteroidia bacterium
GGCTTTAGCGGGTACGGTAAGCAAATTGTATTGTTCAACCAAAATCGCTGTCTTATTGATGCGCTTCGATACAACGATTCTCCTCCATGGCCGACAGAAGCAGATGGGCAAGGCCCCACTCTGGCTTTGATGTCCCCAGACTTAGATAATAGTCTTGCAGGCAGCTGGGCACCCTCCACCTGGGGTGGGGCATTGATTGGTACTCCCGGTCAAGCCAATCAAATTCCAGATCCATGCAGCTCGAATCCTCCCACCTTACAAATTAGCGAGATATCCTATCGCTCTGCTCGGCAGGCCGACGCAGGTAATTGGTTAGAGTTGTATAATCCAACGGCCCAAACCGTAGATCTGAGTGCTTGGATGCTGGTGGATGAAGACAGTGTCTTTGCGTTCCCCGTAGGGGTCCAAATCCCAGCGAATGACTACCTTATAGTAGCAGAAGACATAAATGCTTTTCAAGCACAATATCCCGCTGT
Organism: uncultured Bacteroidia bacterium; assembly: GCA_964534295.1. Classification (GTDB taxonomy): domain Bacteria; phylum Bacteroidota; class Bacteroidia; order J057; family J057; genus JBCAWW01. The sequence continues at coordinate 477 of CAZHOC010000119.1, forward strand.
CAGCACAGGGATTATCGGTAGCAGCCGACTCAATTTTAATAATGGGGGCGAACGCCTTCTGCTTTATTCTGACAGCAGGTGTTTGATTGATTCGCTTGTGTATGACAATCAATTTCCTTGGCCTCAATCCCTAAGCGGTGATCAAACGACCACAATAGCCTTAATTGATTTGAACTTAGACAATCGCTTCGGTCAGCACTGGGCAATTGCAAGCCCTTCGCCGGGCGCGAGCAATGTAGTCGATTGCTTACCCTGGCTAAGTGTCAATCAACCCGCCTTATGGTACAAAGCCAATCAATCGCTGGCTAGTGGGATGAGCGTTCCCAAGTGGGGAGATCAAAGTGGGAATAATAGAGATGCTATTGCCATCAATGCCAATGCTCAAGCTTCCTACGCTCAGGATATGATCAATCACAATGATTGGCTTAATTTCGATGGTCAAACTCAATATTATCACCTCAGCAATAGTGCGAGCTTACTCAATGACAGCTGTACGATTATCAGTGTGCAAGCGAGTGCTGAAGGGCAGGGAGGAAGCCTTCTGAGCAGCAGTGAAGGAGGATTTTCGATTGGCTATGATGAAGCAGGTTATTTAGTCTACCCCAATCAACAAAAACTTGGCGGTCAAGCATGGGGCCAATCCCCTATAATTACCAGCTTTCAATATATCCCTGCTCAAAGTATTAAAGCTAGGGTCAATGGGAAATTAGTTGGCAATCAAAAACTTAAGGAAGCACTACCAGCGGCTGATTCCGTTTTTATTGGGCGGAGTCAGGGGCAAGGGGCAGACACCCTCATCTGGCTGGAAGCCGAATGTGGGCAAAGAGGCAGCAAGTTTCAAGCTTTGACCGATGCCAATACTTCCAATGGTGGCTATTTGGAGATTTTGCCTGGCAACAATGATTACAATAGTCCCGGAGACAGCAGTAAGCAAGTGCATTACAATTTTAAGCTAAGCAAAGCAGGCAATTATCGGGTATATGCTTTGGTAAGGGCTCCTTCGGGTAACGATGACTCTTTTTGGGTGAGAATAGACAATGGCAGCTGGGCGAAATGGAATGGCATTCAGCGCAGCAGTACCTATGTATGGGATCAGGTGCATGATGCCAATAATAGTAATCAAGGGGTTGTATGGGCCCTAAGCGCTGGAGAGCATACGCTAAGCGTGGCCAGTAGAGAGGACGGTACGCGCCTGGATAAATTGGTCATTAGCAATCAAAGCCTCAGTCCTAGTGGCTTTGGAGATCAGGCTCATAATTGCGAGGGTGCTGGGCAAGAACAATTTTGGCAGGGCAGCCTTGCTGAACTCATGGTCTTTCCCAAAGTGCTAGACGATACAGAAATAGCAGGGATAGAAAGTTATCTCGCCCTGAAATACGGTATCAGTGTATCTAATCCTCAATTGCTGGAGGCACCTTGGTCGATCCATCAAGGAGGGATCGCAAAGGACGAGCGGATGTGCCTCGAACAAAGCATCAGCAAAAGTATTGACAGCAGTGCGGTTTTAGAGGTTTGGGCTGAAAATAGCCTTGATCAGGGCGCTTATTTACTTTGGAGTACGAATGGTGCCAGTTTAGATACCAATCAGGCTAAATTAGACGTTCCCGCAGGGATACAAAAAAGACTAGCAAGAAGCTGGTTTGTACAGAGCCACCAACTCAATACAAAAATCAATCTTGCCTTCGATTTGAACGACTCTAATGGTCCTAAGACAGATCTTCCCGCTTGGCAACTATTGGTTTCGACGGATAGCAATTTTGCCGATGCACAAATTTGGCCGGGAGACAGTATACGGCTCAATAATGGTGTATTGGAAGTTTATGGGCTGGATTTTAGCCAAGATGTCTATCTTTCCTTGGGCATACAGCAGTACCTAGAGATGTCTGGTCGGGCGATTTTGTCAGGTGCTTGGGAGGCCAGTAATGGGCTGATGCGAGATGATTTACGGCAGGCTGATTATGTGCCTTTGGTAGACCCCTACACCGGGGAACGCACTGTCGCAGACCATGTCTTTGGGGTAACTGGTCCAAAAGCAGTGGTCGACTGGGTAATGTTAGAACTCCGTAATTCTTCTGACTCTTCCCAAATACTCTGGCAGGAACCTTGTTTGATCGCCCGAGATGGTAGCCTCCTCAATATTTATGGAGATACGACCCTATATATCCCTACCAAGTCTGGCTTTTACTTTGTCTCTTTGCGGCACCGCAATCACCTAGGAGTGATGACGGCTGGGGCGAGTCTGTTAAATCAGACGAATACTGATATTGATTTTCGTGCCCTGTCTACCTTCGGCGCTCACGCGCAAAAGCTCTTGCCAACGGGAGAGTACGGCCTTTGGGATGGCGATGCCAATGGTGATGGACAATTAATCTTTCAAGGCGTAGCCAATGATCCTAGTGAAATCTTTCTAGCGGTCTTGAGCGCTCCAGGCAATACTACCTTTGCTCGCAATTATGTGATCAATGGCTACTTTAATGGAGATGTCAATCTAGATGGACAATTAGTTTTTCAAGGAGCGAATAATGATGTAAGCCCCATTTTTATCAACATCCTGACCTTTCCGTTAAACACAACTTTTGCCCGCAACTATATTATATCGGAGCAAATACCCTAGGCTTGGGCATAACATTCAATATTTCGTACCATTCAAGTTCCAAAAACCACCAGATAAGGCAAATAAGCAGTATTCTAGTCCAGATTGATATAATTTCAGTAATTGGCTTTAGTGCTCCACATTGATGCGATTAGGATTAGTTATTTGGGTATTGCTGTTTTTTACCTTGCTAGGATTAGGTCCTGTCCGGGCGCAGCTCTACATCAATGAAGTAATGGCCTCCAATGCTTCTGTTTTTCCTGACGGAGCAGGCGATTTTGACGATTGGATTGAGATTTACAATGCCGGGGCCAATGTGGTCAATCTCGCTAACTACAGTCTTAGCGACGATAAGCTAAATCCTCAAAAATCAATTCTGCCTTCTGGTTTTCCCGCCAATACTATCGTTCCGCCCGGCGGATACCTTTTACTTTGGGCTGACGATGAATCCCTGCAAGGACCCGATCATTTAAGCTTTAAACTGAGCGCTTCTGGTGAATGGCTAGGACTCTTCGATCCTGTTGGAAATCTAATTGACTCCATAAGTTTCCCTCCTCAGTCTACCGATATCGCCTATGGCCGAGCAACAGATGGGAATCCGAATTGGACTTTTTTAGGGCTGCCAACTCCTTTGACTTCCAACGGAACGCTACCGGCAGAAACCCAAGCGATCACGGGCCTGGCGATTAATGAAGTGATGGCCATGAACGATACCTTAATTACCGACGCCTTCGGCGAACGCGAGGACTGGATCGAACTGTACAATCATAGTACTAGCGCCCTTGATATTGGAGGCATATTCTTAACGGACGATAAAGAAAAACTCACCAAATGGCAGCTTGCCACTAATTTGAGCGTTCCGCCCGGCGGATTTGTAAACATATGGGCCGACGATGATCCAGAACAAGGAACGCTGCATACTAATTTCAAGCTTGACAACGAAGGCGAATGGCTTGCGCTAGTCCAACGTATT
>CAZHOC010000119.1:4052-9672 GCA_964534295.1 uncultured Bacteroidia bacterium
CAACTGATCAAATCATTACCCACTTTACAGAAGATACGGTAAGTATTCTAGATTCCGTCAGTATTCCTGGTCTACCACAAAATATTTCTTTTGGCAGAACCACAGATGGAGTTGGGGATTTTGAAGCATTGCATCAGTTTAGTCCGGGAGCATCAAATGTGGGAGCTTTACCCATAGTGCGTTTGCCTAAAATTTCCCTAAAATCTGGGCGATACACCGGTACGCAAATTGTCAGCTTAAGCTGTGAAACGCTTGGCGCGGCGATTTACTACAGCTTAGATGGTTCTAATCCTACCCAAGGCGATTCTATCTATACGGGACCAATTAGTATCTCAGAGCATGGTAGTCTAAGAGTACGAGCCTATAAAAATGGCTTTGAGGCCAGTGCGGTAGCCACTGCTAGTTATACGATAGATGATGGACATAGCCTGCCAGTTTTAATGCTCGCGACTGATCCTCAAAATCTATTTTCTAGTTCAAGTGGGATTTATGTCGCTGGTAGCAATGGACGTCTAGCATACTGTGAAGACAATCCTAACTCTCATCAACCCAAAAACTATAATCAGGAATGGCTCCGTAAGGCCCATGTAAGTCTTCTTATGCCCAATGGGGATTTGCCTATTTCTCATGATATCGGGATCAAGATAGGGGGAAATTGTAGCCGTCGCTATGCCTTAAAATCTTTGACTTTTTTCTTTCGGGATGAGTATAGCACATCTGGGGATAACGAAGTGCATTATCAGCTTTTTCCCAATAAAGAGATCGATCGATTTAAGCGACTATACCTACGTAATGCTGGGGCTGGTTTTAAATCAAATATGGTCGATGATGCGATGATAGCGAGCTGGGTAGAAGGACAATTAAATCTTGACACTCAAGGCTTTCTGCCCGTAGTGGTCTATTTCAATGGAGAGTATTGGGGCATTATGTGCTTGAGGGAAAAGTTTGACCGCTTTCGCTTTGGCTATGAATACGATGGGTTGGACAATGATAGCGTAGACATTGTCCGTAATCCTGGTCGTCTCGATGGTGGGCGCACAGAGGCTCAACAGCGTGCTACGCAAGGCGACACCTTGGCTTACTCAGCCCTTAAGGCATATATCAAAAGCCATGATGTAAGCCAAGACAGTGTATTTGAATACCTGCAAACGAAGATAGATTTCGACAATATGATTGACTTCTATGCCAATGGTATTTACATCGCCCAAAAGGATTGGATCACCAATAACGTCAAGATTTGGCGAGAGCGAAGCCCAACAGGCAAGTGGCGCTTTTGTACCTTTGATTTAGAATCAGCCCTTCGGACCGCCAATCATAATACCCTACAGCGGTCTATGAATATGAATAATTCGCTGGGCAAAAATCGCGATGCGGGCATATTCTTTCGGACCCTGATGGAAGATAACCCGGGCTTTCGCGCTGAGTATTTGCAACGGCAAGCCACTTATATGGAATTGGTTTATCGTCACAGTCGTTTCGTAAAGGTCGCTGATAGTATCAAGGCACTAGTTGATAGCGAGATGCCTTCGCATGTTAGCCGTTGGCAATCGAGTGGAGGCCATAGCCAAAATACTTACAATAACTCTTTCAATTCCCGCAAAAACTTTGTTGATAATCGCAAGCCACAGCTACGTACGGATTGGATAAACTACTTTAATCTCAATGGTACCTATCAATTGACCATCCCCCATGATGAGAGCTCTCATGGTAGGGTGAAGCTCCACAGCAATGGCTTTGAAGTCCCCTATAACTACAGCGGGCAGTATTATCAAGACTTACCCATAAAAGTGGTAGCCGTACCACAAGAAGGTAGCTTTTTTTCGCACTGGTTGGAAAGTGGAAGTACACAAGACACTCTTGAATTTATGGCCAATAGTGATACTACGCTGACTCCCATTTTTGTTCCTGGACCAAAAATCACGGAGATTCACTACCACCCCAAAGACAATCCTGATGCTGAGTTCATAGAGATATATAATCCTCATAGCGCTGCTTACAATTTGGACCAATATCGCTTTAGCAAAGGGATTGAAATGACCTTCCCCGCGGTTAGCCTAGCACCAAACAGCTATATCATTGTTGCGAAAGACTCCAGCCTTTATCAACACTTAAGCGTTCCCGTTTTGCAGTGGGATAGTGGTTCTCTTGCCAATAGTGGGGAGAAAATACAACTACTTTCTCCTAGTGGAGAATTAGCTGATGAAGTGGATTATAATGACAAAAGCCCTTGGCCAGAAGCTCCAGATGGAGATGGCGGAAGTCTCATGCTCATCGCTCCTTACCTTGATAATAACGAGGCTTATAACTGGAAAAGCTGTTGTGGAGCCATAAGTCCTGCTCAGGACAATGAAGTCATCAGGCATCCGGGGGGAGGTACACCAAAGCTCAGTCTTTGGCTGAAAGCAGATGCTGCTAGTCTCGAACGAGACGCAGAGGGAAGCGTTCGCCGCTGGCATGACCAAAGTGGACTCTCAAATGACGCAACCCAATCGGAGACAGATCTGCAGCCTCAATATCTTCCCAACCAAATCAATGGTTATGGGGGCCTATATTTTGATGGCAGTGATGATTGGATGAAACTCAATTCCTTGGCCTCCACTTTGAGCGATAGCAGCACCATTTTTGTGGTCATTAAGCCTGAAATTGATACAGACGATGGCTATTATCTTTCTAGTCATCTTGGAGGCAGTAATCGGGTTAAGTATGGGACTAGGAAGAATGGCGAACTCATATTTGACGATGATTCTCCTTCTTTATCGACCGAGATTTACGACCAAAAGGCCGTTTTTGTAGGGATGAGGCATTACCCCAATGATAGCGTTGCGGCTTGGATTGAGGGCCAAAAAGTAAATACTTGGCAAGGCTTTTCTAGTAGTGGAGCAGATCGGGCCTCTATCGGACAGGAGTTTGATGGCGGCGGATCGGATAGCGAAACCTCCAATCACTGGAAAGGGATTTTGGCTGAAATGATCATTTACAAAGGGATCTTATCGCCGACGAAGTTTGATTCAGTCCAGACCTATTTGTCGATCAAATATGGCTTAGACCTAGCTGTTAACGCTCATTTTGCCTATTCAAATTCGGATTTCTCTGAGGATCTAGTAGCTCTTGGTCAAGCAGAAAATAGTCTTTGTCTTAGGCATACTGATAGCTACAATCAATCCCAAGATGCTATCCTAAGACTGGCAAATCCCTCACAGCTAGAAGAAGAGGAATATGTTGTCCTAGCCCACAGTGGACTTTCGCTTGATGCTAATTACCTGAGTTCAGATGCTCCTGCACTCTTTGGTCAGCGAGCCGCTAGGATTTGGTATGTAGAGGCCGATAGTATCGGAACGCTTGATCTTGGCTTCGCCTTAGGGGGAAGAGGGTTTGACCTAGGTGATCCTCGGCATTGGGGATTGCTACAAGACGCAGATACTAACTTTGTCGATGCTCAGATTACGGCGAGCTGGGCAGAATTAGAAGGGGATACTTTATGGTTTAGAGGCGTTACTCTCCCAGACGATAGTTACTTTTCCTTAGCCTATCGGGCCGAGTACAGCTTGCTAGGGTTAAAAGCGATTTTAGGTGGCGCTTGGGAAGCAAATACGAATCTGATGAGGGATGATTTACGGACCCTTGGTCTTCTCCCTACGCTAGACCCTTACCATCAAAGGCAAAAACTCGATCCTAAAATCTGGGATATCGATGGGGATGATGCCATCGTAGATTGGGTGTGGCTTGATATCAGAGCGCAAGCAGACTCATCTCAAGTCATTCATCAACAAGCGGCCTTGCTGCAAAGAGATGGGGATGTAGTGGATTTGGATGGACTTAGTTTAGTGGCTTTTCCCTACTCGGGAACGCTCAATTATTTTGTGGGGCTACATCATCGCAATCATTTGAGCGTGATGTCTGCTCATGCAATATTACAACAAAATGAGCGCTTTAGCTACGATTTTAGACTAGGATTGAGCTATGGAAACTACGCTCAAAAAAGCCTTCCCAATGCCCAGTTTGCTCTTTGGCCAGGTGATATTAATGGGGATGGGCAAATAATTTTCCAAGGAGCAGCCAATGATCCCACCAATATTTTTCTAGAAATTCTTAGCGATCCTGCCAATAGCAGTTTCGCTCGCAATTTTGTGATCAGTGCTTATTTGCCCCAGGATACCAACCTAGACGGACAAGTGATTTTTCAAGGAGGGAGTAGCGACACCTCGCCCATCTTTATCAATGTCCTGAGCCATCCGCTCAACACTAATTTTAGCCGTAATTTTAGCTTCAATGCTCAACTGCCATAAATCCGGCCAAACCCTCAACCACTAAGGCATTGATTTGCTGGCTTGACCCCATATAAATGGCAATTAGTACGAATTCTTGAAACGGCATAGCAAAATGTGCTTAATTAGTATTGATGAGGTGCTTGCTGATCAGTCTGTTACTCCTATTAGGCTATACTTCCTCCTCGGCTCAATCTGGTCTCGAAATCCAGTTTAGCGCGGAGCGAGGATACTATGATACCTCCTTTTTACTAGATCTCTCCACCTCCGATCCATTAGCGACCATTCGCTACACGCTAGATGGCAGCAAACCTAGCGCTACCACCGGGACTGTATATACTGCTTCCATTAGCATTTCTACTACCGCTTATGTTCGCGCAATCGCTTTCAATACCACTGATACGACTGAGGTTGAAACCCATACTTATCTATTTCTAGACGATGTGATCGCTAGTCCGGTCATGAGTAGCGCGATAACGCAAAATCCGGCCTACAGCGGTAAAATGCGCGCTGCCCTAGAATCCCTACCTGCCGTATCTCTGGTCTCTAGTCAAATTAACAGCAACGATCACGTAGATACTGAGACAGAAACCTCCGTCGAATTGATTTTTCCTGACCAGTCTGAGGGCTTCGTGATCGATTGTGGGGTCCAAACTTGGGGGGGAAGTCCTACCAATCCCAAAAAGAGTTATCGATTGGAGTTTAAAAGCCAATACGGTGCCAGCAAGCTAGAATATCCCCTTTTTGAGGATGGCTATGATTATGCGATCAAACCCACTCAATCCTTTGATAAGCTTCTCTTGCGCGCAGGTAGCCAGGACGGCTTAAATGCAGAGTTTGGCGCAGAGCGTGAGGCGCAATTCGTGCGCAATCGCTTCATCTTTGATATTCAAATGGCGATGGGCTATCCTGCGCCACATGGACGCTATGTGCATGTTTTTGTCAATGGGGAGTATATGGGGCAGTACCATTTCATGGAACGCCCAGACGGAGCTTTTTTCTCGTCCTATTATGGGGGGAGCAAAGCAGACTTTGAAGTACGCAAGAGCGGAGAATACATCAATCAACCCACCAATCCGAGTTTTTATTATCAATTGGAGGATTACGCGGCCAACCGCGATCTAGATCAACAAGCAGATTATGAGGGTTTAAGTGATTATCTCGATCTGCCTCAAGCGGCCGATTATCTTCTTTTTAATCATTATCTCGGCAATTTTGACTGGAACAAAAATCACAATAGCTGGGGAGGAGGTTTTCCCACCCCCGGCGCTGGTGGTTATAAATTCATGATGTGGGATGTTGATCTCACGCTCGATAATGTTGGAGGCTTCCTCTTTTATTATGGCAATTTGATC
>CAZHOC010000120.1:0-9668 GCA_964534295.1 uncultured Bacteroidia bacterium
CCACCCCCTACACGGGCATCACCATCATATTCAGCATTGTTGGCGGACAGGCTCCAGACTTGGCTAGGGATATTCAGCGCCGCTGAACGCCATTCCGTGCCGTCCCATTGGAGGACATCATTCATACTAGCGGTACCCGCTTCTACATCGACTAAATCTTCGAGGCTCATACTAGTCGCTACTTGACTATAGGGCACGCTCATCATCTCCTGCACACCGAGGCTTTGGCCGTCTACCTCCACTTCAAGGAAGTGGCGTTCACTATTCCAGTCGACGCCTTCAAAGGTGCCTACAACCGCTGTTCCTTCACCGATCACAAGATTGAAGAGACCGTATTCATTGGTCATGGTGCTATGAGTTTCTTGATAGGCAACGGCACCATTATCGGTAGCAATTCGAATGTAGAATTTTACGTTTAGGGATTGATTGACCATGAGGTTGTTGCCTGCGTCGCGGGCGACAGCTTGGTAGTTTACACCTCGATTTTGGGCTGATATTGGGCTGTAGATCGCCAGGCTGAGGAAGAGCATCCCCAGGATAGTTTTTAAGTAGTACATGATTTTAGGGTTTTTTAGATTCTTATTTTAATGAGGGCCTAGTTTGTCCAAGCCTCTTCATATGATTGTTTGATGAGGGTGCGAGAACTCTTGAAGTTGGCATTGATGAGGAGGGCGACTTCGATGTCGTTGGGAAACATCATGATGATGCTTTTGAAGGCGCGATCACAACAGTCCTCTGGACCGCGGGTGCCTTGCTTGGTGAGATAGCGACCATGCTCTCCAGTCGTAGACTCAGAAAGGCCGAGTTCACTGTCCATGATAGCATCCCGCATATCTGCAGAAAGGATATCCTCAGTGTAGCGGAAGTAGGCCATGAGACCGCCAAGGTCCATTACACTTAGATAGAGTCCACCAGAACCGGCGCTGTTCATTTGATTTGCCGCTGCCAACCAACCGATGTTGCCATCATTATCTTGAAAAGTGGGGTCGAACGGGTATTGATGGGCTCTTGGTAGAACGGATTTGAAGTTCACGGGAGCGACGCCCTTTACCTTGGCCGGTGAAAATACTTTTTGGTCGATATAACGGTAGTAAGCCAGCGCGCTATTGTCATTATAGTCCGCCATCTTTTCGTTGAGGTCATAGTAAATCTCTCCGATAAGGATGCGGATCAAGGTGAAGTTTCCGTTTTGGTATTTACCCACTAGTGAAGAAACAGCTGGCTGCTTGAGGGCCTCCAACATAGCGTTCGCCGAAGGCATACTCACATCGGTAGGGAACGGAATAGCCGTCTCCATTTGCATCAGCTTACGAAAACTCACTACATAAGGCGAGCCAGCATCCCAATAGTCAGGGTGAACTTGGTTTTTCCAACTCGGCGGGAGGTAATTATGGATCGGTTGATCGAGGCTGATACCTTTTTCCTCCAGCACTTGGCTCATCGCGATGGCACCTACAAATTTGCTGACACTTGCTACCGCCATGCGCGTATCGGTAGTCATGTCCATCTGCCCACCAGGATCGCCGGGATAGATGGCGTTCCCTTCGGCCCAACCTTCATATAGATTGCCTTTTTGAGCCACCATGATCTGGTAGTCAGGCAGTTTTTCGTCCAGCGACTCACGCAGATTGTTGACAAATTGATCGATCTCAAACTGCGGGATATTGGGTTTGAGGGGCAGTTCTTCTTGACAGCTAGTACTGCCGATCAACAGAAGCAAAGCGAGGAGATAAGTGATGGGGGATTTCATAACTACTGTGTTTTTGCCCCATTAGTCGAAGCCCCTCATTTGTCAATCAACAGTAGTTTTCATTTTTTTTATCGCTGCGCGGAACGATCATCCCTAGGTCTCCCATCTAAGGCACTATATACTCCTGAGGCTCACTGATCCCGTAATAACTATCTTCCAAACCCGCAAAAGCAAAAAAGTATAGGGTATCGCCCGAGCGCAGGTCCCGGACAGTAGTGCCAAATCTCTGGATGCTATCATTGATAATGCTAGCAATTTGATTAAGCTCAATATTGGGAATTCCATCATAGTTATAGCAAAAACCAGCAATCTCAACTCCACTGATACCTCTATCTATAATATTGGCTCTGAGTCTCACACTGGTATTACCAAAGGGTACCGGAGGTTCCAACTCAACTTCAGGTTCGATATGAGTATAATCCGTGAGTGCCAGATGTTCACAAGCATTTAGGCCCATAAGTAGGCCAAGGCTGATAAAAAGTCGGATGAATAATGAACTTGTTTTCATGATGTGTCAGTTGATTTGCTTGAATACTCCAAAAAACAATTTGTAATGTCCCACGGGCGGTTCGCCTCTCGCCAAAGAAATCGCTCGGCTAAGCCCACTCATCATCGTCCAAGTCTCATTGAAATCATAATAAAAGCCTACTCTCGGGGCTATGCTGGCATTTAGGTCCCCATCGTCTTGCGAAGAAATGGAAGCATCAACAAAGTCGCGCAGGTACAAGCTAAGATTTAGCCCAGCATCTATGCCAACAAAAGGACTGAAATCACCATAAAACAGTCGTTGATCATAGATCATACTGATGGGAACCGCCACAAACAAATTGCCTGCATATGAGCGGGAACCCCTCACCCAATCTGGATCGTTGGTCGTAGAATTTCCTTGATGGATAGTCCGAAATACATCCTGTCGAGCGAGATGTGGATACAATCCAAAAGCAAACCAAAGCTGAGCTCTTGTGCTAGACTCAGGCCTCATCCCAAACATAATTTCTGGACCAATAGTCGGTTTGATTTCAGCCCCATAAAGACCCTGAGGCCTGACAAATCCCAATTGCACGGCCAGTTGCGCCTGCAAGGACGGCAAGCCAAGGAGCATAATTAGCCCCAGCCAAATGACTCGATTCATGATTATTGTGTTTAATAAATGGTTGTACCCTAAGATAGCCATTTTTCGCTTACCTTCGCCCCATGAATCGCACCATCCTCCGTCTCGCCATCCCCAATATTCTGAGCAATATTGCGGTGCCTTTGCTGGGTTTGGTGGACACTGCCTTGATGGGTCGCATGGAGTCAGAGGCTTATTTGGGCGCGATCGCTTTGGGAGGGATTCTCTTTAGTTTTATTTACTGGGGCTTGGGCTTTATCCGCATGGGTACAACGGGTTTGACGGCTCAGGCCTTTGGACGGCAAGATCCCGAAGAAGGCATAGCAGTGCTGGCAAGAGCTTTATTAGTCGGGGGTGTTGCAGGTATTATCTTGCTGCTCATCCAATTGCCGATTGGCGAATTTGGCTTCCGACTCCTCGAGGCAGAGGCCAAGGGAGATGATATCGAACTCGTCAAGCAGTTGAGTCGGGAGTATTTCTACATTCGTATTTGGGCGGCACCTGCCAATATTGGTCTGATGGCCCTTTTGGGTTGGTTTCTCGGCATGCAAAATGCCCGTTTCCCCATGATCTTGATCATCGCGGTCAACGTCTTCAATATCCTTTTCAATTTCTTCTTTATCTACGGAATGGGTATGAAGTCCGACGGCGTGGCTTTGGGTACCGTCGTCGCCCAATATCTAGGTCTGAGTCTCGCTATCATCCTTTTTGTGGCCCGTTATCGAGATCATCTGCAGCATCTCAAGCGTTTTACCGTCCTCCAAATCAGCAAAATCAAGCAGTTCTTCTCCGTCAATGCGGATATTTTCATTCGCACCATACTACTGGTTTTTAGCCTCGCCTTTGTCAACGCCAAGTCCTTTGCGCTCGACGACAATACCCTCGCCATCAACGCTATTTTGATGCAGTACTTCTTGATGATGTCGTATGCCGTAGACGGTTTTGCTTATGCCGCCGAAAGCTTAGCCGGAAGGTTTATCGGCGAAGGCTCTGCTCTAAAGTTGCGCGAAGCGGTCCGAAAACTCTTGATTTGGGGTACGAGTTTCGGGGCCTTATTTGGTATCGTCTATATAGCGTTCGGCGAAGCCATGCTCTATATCTTCACTGACCAAGCAGACTTGATTGCCGCCGCCGCTGAATATGTACCTTGGCTGGCATTGATCGCTCTCCTGGCTCCTCTAGCCTTTGTTTGGGATGGAATTTACATCGGGGCTACAGCGACCAAAGCCATGCGTAATACCATGATCGTAGCGGTCCTGCTCATCTTTTTGCCTACCTATTATCTTTCTATCGGTTCCCTTTACAATCACGGCATTTGGCTATCGATGACGGTCTTGATGGTGGCCCGCGGAGGTTTGCTCAGTCTTACGGCCAAGAAGCATATTTTCGGCATTCTCAAGGACTAATTTGGTTACCCTGATTCCCTGATTTCAGGGAGTGCACATCTTTATTTCTGGGCTTTGGGCTAGGTTTTCCCCTGCGTGGAACGCTTATCCTGTGTTTACTAAAGCCTTTTATTTCTCCATGGCTTCGCCGAACGCTTATCTCATATTGCTTCCAGAAAGCAACAACTATGTCTGATATCAATAATGATCGTCTTCCTCGTTTGGAGCGGATGATGCGAGCTGCGCTACGGCACTTGCGCTTCGAACTCGCCAAATACGAAGGAGTCCCAGCATACCGAATTTTTAATAATCAAAGTTTACTTGAAATCTGTGATTCTAAGCCGCGCACTCTGACGGAGCTAAAAGCAGTCGTGGGCATGGGAGATTATCGCTGTAATCGCTACGGCGGGACCATCTTACTGTGTATCAAGCGAACGCTCAGACTTTATCGTTTGGAATGGTTTGCAAACGCTCGCATGCGAGCTAGGCAGCCCGCCCAGCAAGTGGTCAAATCTCTGTTTGAGAGTGGATTTGAAGCGAGCGAAATCGCTCGGAGTCGTAGGGTTCAGGAAAGTAGTGTGATTCGCTCTCTCGAATATCTCCAGCATGCCGGTGAAATTTCTACCGGCAGCTGGGTCGAGGAGCAACTTCCCGAGGATCAACTACAGATTAGTCAATTATACTTCGAAGCTCATCCACAGAGCGATCTCAAATCAGCCTATGAGGCCTTGGGGTTAGATTATGATATGCTGAGAATGTGTCGGATGTACGTGAGCAATGTGGAGAGGATGGAGTTTTAACATTTTATTATTCAACGTTTTACAGAAAAACCATGAAACCTTATCAAATTAAACCGATTGATGTCGCAGATAAAGCGGTCTTCGTTTTAAAAACTGTCCTTTTACTGGACAAAGCCTATACGGCGAGCTATATCGTACGCTTATTATCCGGGGACCAGCAATTCCCATTAAAAGAGGAGGCTCACAAACAGCTTGAGACTTTTGGCTCACTGCAGGAGGAAAGCTTTAGTCAAATCGAAGGACTTGTCTACTATCTCCAAAAACAAGGCTATTTATGCATCAAAGACGAATCTTATGGTACGATCGAGGCAAGCGAGCTGGCTAGCGATTTTTTGGATAAGCCTAAGGCTATGCTGGCCAATCGCCGCCAGCTAAGTCGCTCTTGGTTGGAAGCCCAGCTTCACCGCGAGTTGCGCGAGCTTCGAAAAGAACTAGCGGAGTCTATGGAGGTATTGCCTTATGAGCTTTACAACAACTATGCGATGCATCTTCTGAGCACTCAGATGCCAGCAACATTAGAAGACCTAAATGGCATTCCTGCCGCATTTACGATTCCAGATGCTTGCAAACTGATGGTCTTAGGAAAGATCGAAGCTGCCCGGGAACTCAAAGTTAAAGATGAAAAGAGCGGAGGGCTGTATACCAAGGCTCATTCGCCTAGCCATCAAGCGGTCTTGCGATTGTCCGAGGAGGGATGCTCACTTGAAGAAATTGCGGCAGCTCGTTCTATAAAACCGTCGACAGTAAGAACTTATCTGACCAATCTACATCGTACCGAGCAGTTGGATTTGGGTTTGGTGATTGAGGAAAATCTGGATGAGAAGATTTTGCACCGAGGTGTGGAGTATTTCCGCCAGAGTGGTGATGGCCGTTTGAAAACGGCGCACGAGAGTTTAGGTATCGATTACGAAAGCTTGCACTGGTGTAAACTTTACCACGAAATACGAGGGTCTGAGCCTGTGGAAAAGGCCGCGTAATTTCTCAGCACTATACCTGCCAGTTGATGGGACTTTTGCCTTGCTGTTCAAGCAGGGCATTGGTCTTTGAAAAATGCTGGCATCCAAAGAAACCGTTGTGCGCAGCAAAAGGAGAAGGGTGAGCAGCTTTAAGGACATGATGACGTCCGGGGTCGATGATCATGCCTTTTTGTTGCGCGTAGCGACCCCAAAGCAAAAAGACGATGCCTTCCCGCTGCTCATTGAGCTTTTGGATGGCAACGCTGGTGAAGGTTTCCCAACCTTTTTTCTGATGAGAAGCGGGTGTATGGGCACGAACTGTCAGCATGGAGTTGAGCATCAAAACGCCTTGCTCAGCCCAGCTTTCAAGATTACCATGATCAGGGATGGTAAACCCAACGTCTGTCGCTAACTCCTTGTAAATATTTTTTAGAGAAGGGGGTGCTTTGATACCATGCGGCACAGAAAAGGATAAACCGTGTGCTTGGCCAGGGCCATGATAGGGGTCTTGACCAATGATTACGACTTTGACTTTGTCAAAGGGCGTGGTATTAAAAGCATTAAAGATCAGCTTGCCCGGAGGGAAAACCGTCATTTTGGACTGACGCTCGCTAAGAAGAAAGTTTTTAAGTTCTACGAAGTAGGGCTTGGCAAACTCGTCCCAAAGAGCCTTTTTCCAACCTTCTTCTAATTTTACAGATTCTGCAGGATGCGCCATTCTTTATGATTGGTTTTGATTAGTCGGTTTACGTTTGCGGAGCACAATAAAAGCCATGAATGCCAGCGCAAATATGGTTAGTCCACTCAGGGTCCAATACATGATAGGAACCAGAGAGGACTGAGAGGGTTTTTGGCCTTGGCCAAGTTTGGCTAGATACTTTTCAGCATCAGAGATCAGGGTATTGCCAGCACAAAGATCTGTTTTAAAGGAGAATTTCTTCCGCGCAAAAACCAGATAGCGTTGACCTTCCTCAAAGGTATAGCCGCAATCAGTGGTGGCAAAGCCTGAATTGATGACCATGACTGTGTCTGTCCGACGCTTCCAAGATTCATGCACCTGGAAAGTATATTTCATGCCGCCTGACATCCAATTGGTATTGACATAAATGACCGTTCCGTCGAAGACGACATCCGCAGAGTCAATCTTGGCTTGAGAGCTTGAAGGAATACATTCGCAAGCGAATACCGGCTGAATCCCCACGAATAATAGGAGGACACAAGTGGTCAATATTTTGCTCTTTTCTAGCATTTGGCTTTGCAATATATTGGGAACATAAACGGTCTGCAAATCTCTCTTTTTAGTAAGAAGTAGAAAGTATTAAGTAGATAGAGAAATTGCTCTCATCAGGTCAAGAAGCGCTATGGGCAGTTTTCACATCGCAATTCCTATCGAGATAATCTCTTCTTAATACTTACTGAATTTTAGCACTCTCGATTAGAGGAAATGATGAACTGAAGCAACAAAATATTGTTTGTGAACGTATTTTCGACATTAACTTTGCAATACAAAGTACTTTACATATCTTTATTCAAAATATATCACCATGACACGACTACAATCCTATCGTCTGCCTCTTGCTTTGGCGATGACAGCGATCTACAATCTGTTTTTTTGGCAAGAGCAGTTTGGGGTCAATTTGCCCATCTTTAGCTTTTTGATCATTGCCTTGATGTTTTTGCTCAATCCTGAAGCGATCCGCAGCCGCAACGTTTGGATTACTGCATTGGGGAGCCTGTTGACTGGCGTTTTGGTAGTGGTCTATCATTCGGGCACTTCGCAAGTTGTGCACATCTTATCCACATTACTATTTGTGGGCTTTGCCCATCAAGCGCCACTCAGAACGGTCTTTCACGCTTTGGGGCAGCTATTTGAAAGTAGCATGCACATGGGTTTATCGTTGCAAGAGGAATGGCTCAGAATTCGTAAAGAACAGCCAGGCTTCTCAAGAGTCAGCAATTATCTCAAGCTAATCGTGATTCCGATAGTAGGTGTCTTGGTGTTTTTCTTCATCTTCCGCGGAGCCAATCCTCGTTTTGCGGCACTGACAGATGATTTCTTCGTGTGGATAGGGGAATGGTTTACTGAATTCTCCTTCTTACGCTTCTTTTTCTTACTGTTTGGCTTCATCATCTCTGTGGGGATCATTTACAGGCGTAGTAGTAGCAAGATTTTGGATCATGATGCTGCGCAGAACGATGATCTCCAGCGCGTGCGTAGGAAAAAATTACATCCCTTTAACTTTATCGGTCTCAAAAAGGAATATCGTGTAGGTGTGTTAATGATTGGCATGGTCAACCTGATGCTACTGGCCAACAATGTCATTGATATCGATTGGATTTGGCTCGGCTTTGAGGTAGAACCTAATATGAACCTCAAGAACTTCGTACATGAAGGTACCTATCTACTGATCCTCAGTATTATGCTTTCGATGGGGATCATGCTCTATTTCTTCCGTAGAAATCAGCACTTCTATCGCGATCAAGGCTTGCTACATATTTTATCCTACCTCTGGGTAGCCCAAAATGTCATTTTGGTGATCTCAGTCGCTCTGCGTAACTATCATTATATCGCCTATCACGGATTGGCTTACAAACGTATCGGGGTATTTTTCTTTTTGCTGGCCACAGTGCTTGGACTGCTAACCCTCTTTGCCAAGATCAGAAATCAAAAGTCTGCTTTCTATCTATTTAGAGTAAACGGATGGGCTGTTTATGGCACCATTTTGCTGCTCTGTTGCTTTAATTGGGATATGATCATTGCCCGCTACAATCTCACCCAAGATTATCCGGGGCAAATCGATACCGAGTTCCTATTGAGCCTCTCAGATAAGACCCTACCTGTTTTGATCGATCATCATGAGGAAGCGAAAGCGAAGCTCAATGCGCTCAGCGAAGATGGTTATGATGCCAATCAAATTGAGAGTATGACTACTCGCTATGAGCTGGGTATTAGCAATAAGATCAGTGCCTTCCAAGAAAAGCAAAAGGAATACAATTGGCCGTCCTGGAATATGCCTGAAGCCAATACGCTAACTTATTTAGATACTTACCAAGGAACACTAAAACCCTACAAAAATGAATAAGGAGGCGCTAAAACAAAAAATGAGCGAATCCTTTGTCAATGCAGTAGGATTTGCCACCCTAAGAGCCTGTTGGACGGCATCGGCCATCATTGTGCTAGGAGCTCTATTTACAGGTGATGCTAGTTTGGAATTTGTCATACCTATGTTGGTTATCGGTACTATCGTTTCTCTCTTTGTCGCTACTGTACATTCCCTTTTTGTATTGGGTTTCTTGACCATGATGTACCGCCCCAAGATCCAATCCGATACGGCTGGAATGCTATTTAGTCGTTGGTGGCTGATCCATAGTTTTACGGTCTGGATGATCCCCGCCATTTTGATGGTTATCTTTCAAGCAGATGAGATCGAGGCATGGGGTTCATTGATCGCGGTAGGCTTTTATTCAAGCTTAGTGCTTTGGCTCTTTTGTAAGCGCTATATAGAAAGAAGAGATAAGGCGATAATCGAGCTCAAGAAAATGGATAAAGGAGCTACGGAAAAAGTACTGGCTACAGCATAATTTAAGATTATAGGATCGGCATGCATGCCGATCCTATAATTAGGTTATTGTTTTACGATTCTAAAGCTTTCACTTTTTTCTGAG
>CAZHOC010000121.1:0-9664 GCA_964534295.1 uncultured Bacteroidia bacterium
GGACACCGTTTCTTTGACCTCGTTCGCTGGGGTATCGCAGAAACTGAAATCAACCGTATCTTAGCTTATGAGAAGCCGCTACGTACCTTGTTGTACAACTCTGATGCTAGCTTCAGTTCTGATACTTACCCAATCCCTCAACGTCAGATTGACTTGAGTAACGGTAACTTAGTTCAGAATCCTTAGTCGATTTATGATATATGATTTGGGAGGCTTACCGTCAGGTAGGCCTCCTTTTTTTTCCTGCTGATGCCTGATATGAAACAGCTACTATTTTTATTTCCTATTTTGGTTTTGATCGCCTGTACGCCGACGGGGCCTTCTTTTGAACGTATTCCTTCTAGCCAGACAGGCATAGATTTCGTCAATGAAGTCATCGAAGATGATAGCCTTAACATCTTCAAAGACGAGTATATGTACAATGGTGGTGGAGTAGGGGTAGCTGACCTTAACCAAGATGGTTTATCAGACCTGATTTTTACCGGAAATAAGGTGCAATCACGTATTTACCTCAATCGAGGAGACTTTAAGTTTGAAGACATCAGCGCTCAATTTGCAGGCTTAAATAATGAATTTTGGGTCAGTGGCGTATCCGTGGTGGACATTAATACGGACGGCTGGCCTGATCTATATTTTGCCATTACTTCTAGTGCCGACTCCGTCGAACGCCAAAACCAATTGTGGCTCAACCAAGGCTTAGATGATAAAGGATTACCAGCGTTCCGCGAAGCGGCTACCCAATACGGAATCGCAGACCAAGGCTACTCCGTACACAGTGCCTTTCTAGACTATGATCTTGATGGGGACTTAGACCTCTACGTCCTCAATAATATTGTCAACCAAAATATTCCTACTAGCTATCGCCCCAAACTTACTGATGCTACCGCCATCAATAACGATCAATTTTACCGCAATAATGGAGATGGTAGCTTTACAAATATCACCCAAGAAGCAGGAATTATTTATGAAGGTTATGGACTAGGTATAGCGGTTGGAGATGTCAACAAAGACGATTATCCAGACATCTATATCTCCAACGATTACATCGCCAATGATCTGCTTTACATCAATCAAGGTGATGGCACTTTTATCAACCAAGCGGATACCATCCTATCATATAACTCTAAGTTTTCGATGGGCAACGATATGTCCGATATCAATAATGATGGCCTACCCGATGTGATGACTTTGGATATGTTTCCAGAGAAATATCCGCGAAAAAAACAGACCATCAACGGCTTTAGCTATCAATTTTATCTCAACGACCAAAAGTACGGCTACCAACATCAGTACGTGCGAAATATGGTCCACCTGCACAACGGATTTAACCAAAACGAAATTTTGCCTTACAGTGAAGTCGGGCAGCTAATGGGAGTCTTCCAAACAGAATGGAGCTGGTCCCCACTTTTCGCCGATTTTGATAATGATGGTGACCGAGACCTATTGATTACCAATGGTTTCCCCAAAGATCTAACGGATAAGGACTTCACCAACTATAAGGCCCAAGTGGGTGGTTTCCTCGCTAGTGAAAATCAATTGTTGGCCAGGATCCCTATCGTCAAAGTCTCAAATTTTGCTTACGAAAATACGGGCGACCTCAACTTTGTTGACCGCACCAAAGATTGGGGAATCGAGATTCCTTCCTTTTCCAATGGCGCTTCCTTCGTGGATTTAGACTTGGACGGAGACCTCGACTATGTGGTCAATAATATCAATGATCCCGTCTTTATTTGTAAAAATAATAGCCAAGCCAGTGATGAAAATCCGCGGCACTATCTGCGCATCAAACTCAAAGGAACTGATTTAAATCCTGCTGCCATTGGGGCAAAAGTCGAGCTTTGGAGTGATGAATTATACCTTTATGATGAGCACTTCTTGTCTCGGGGATACATTTCCTCCGTCGAACCTATCATTCACTTTGGCCTTGGTGCCAATAGCGAAGTGGATTCTGTTAAAATAATCTGGCCGGGCGGGAAACAAAAAAGTATCATCAAGGGACCAGAGATTGATCAGGTCTTAGAGATTTCTATTGAGGGAGCTACGGTTAGGACTGCTTCGCAGAACGCTCAGCCGAATCTATTCAGCGCAAATACGGACTTAATTGACTATCTCCACCAAGAAGAAGAGTATGTTGACTTTTTCCAGGCCCAGCGGATCATCCAGCATAAGTTTTCGCAAATCGGCCCCTGCTTGGCAAAGGGAGATTTGAACAATGATGGCCTCGAAGATTTGCTTATTGGCGCAAGCGACAAAAATCCCACTACTGCCTATCTGCAGCAGGACGGGGAATTTGTGCCAGCTGAGATTGCTGGACTTACAGACCAAAAAGTCTGTACCGAATCGGATTTGCTGCTGCTTGACTTAGATGGAGATGGGGATGACGATTTGGTCGCTTTAGCAGGCGGGTATGCCAACGAAAAAGCCGAAGAATATCGGCACTATGTCTACTATAACGAAGGAGATCGTTACCGTAAGGATTCTCTATCCCTGCCATACTTCCCTGCTTCCGTAGTGAAAGAAATAGACTACGACCATGATGGGGATCTTGACCTATTTGTAGGGGCAAGAGTAGAAAAAAATAACTTTCCGCAGGCAGGCGCTTCCTACATTCTCCGCAATGAAGGTGGTCGCCTAGAAACTGACGAATCTCTCACTTTTTCGATTGGGATGGTGACCGATGCGGTCTGGAGCGACTATGATGGGGATGGCTGGGAAGATCTATTGATCAGTCGTGAATGGAATAGCCTGCTATGGTTGAAAAATGAGGCAGGCAAAGCCTTTCGCCCTGTGGCAGACGAAAGCATGGCCGCAAAGAAAGGTTTTTGGTCGGCTGTTCTAGCTGTCGACTTAGATCAGGATGGGGATGATGATTATATCCTGGGAAATCTGGGTAATAACCACCGCTTTACTATCAATGATACTTATCCGATGCGATTGTATGCGGTTGATATTGATGCCAATAGCACCCTTGACCCGATAACTACGGCTTATTGGCAGGATGATCAAGGCCAAATGCAGGAGTATCCTGTCAATTATATGGACGAATTGATGGCTCAATCGCCCTATTTTAAGAAATACACCACGAGCTATACTACCTTCAGTCAGAGTCCGGCTCGGATGATTTTCAACACGGATAGCATTCCAGAATATCAGATCTACCAGGCCAATACCAGTAGCAGTTATGTGATGTGGAACGAGGGAGGAGCTTTTCAATGGGAAGCTTTACCTACTGAGCTTCAGTTTGCGCCTATCAAAGAAATGCTGGTGCAAGACTTTGATTTAGATGGCCAGATTGATGTATTGATCGCGGGAAATGACCATAGTTATGATGTTGCAACAGGTGATTATGATGCTAACAAAGGCTACTTACTCAAAGCAAATAAGCAACAAGAATTAAGCGTTCTGCGACCAGCAGAAACGGGCCTCCTCCTCAATGGTCAAGTAGAATCTTTATTGTATTTCGACGGTGAGCAGCCGTATCTTGTGGCTGGAATCAATCGCCGCAAAATTGCGGTCTTCGAACATCAAAAAAGACAAGCCCAATAGTCAATGGAAAATCCTTGGAAAATCAAATCTAAACAAGAAATCTATAACAATCCTTGGATAAAACTGACTGAACATCAGGTTACTACACCGGGCGGCAATCCCGGCATCTATAGTACCGTACACTTTCATAATCGAGCCGTAGGCGTAGTGCCTTATCAAGATGGCTACATCTGGATGGTGGGGCAATTTCGCTTCCCACTAGATGAGTATCATTGGGAAATTCCTGAAGGGGGCTGCCCTCCTGGCGAAGAGCTACTGGTTACCGCGGAACGGGAGCTCAAAGAGGAGACCGGCTTGATCGCCGAACGCTATGAGCCTATTGTAGAGATGCATCTTTCCAATGCCGTCAGTGATGAATGGGCCATCATCTATTTGGCCACTGGTTTGACGGAGGGCGAAGCAGAACCCGAAGAGTCAGAGGCGATCGATATTCAAAAATGGACGCTGGAAGAGCTTTACCAAAAGGTGGAAGCGGGAGAGATAACGGATTCCATGACTGTGGCGGCCATTTATAAGATGCAATTGCTCAAACTAGAAGGGAAGCTATGAGCAAGTGGAAATACTTTTCGAGTTTCACCCTTTGGGGAACGCTTAGCCTTTTTATTTGGCTGGGGGCTTGCCAATCTACGCCCGATATGCGGACAGAGCTACAACGCTTGGTGGAGGAAGGGAAACCCGAGATGTATTATCACTGGAATGCTCAGAGGGCTGAATGGTACAAAGCCCAGGCAGACACGGCGACGACTACCAATCAAAAACTTAAATTTCAGTATCTCTATTGGACTGAGTTACTCAATGCTGGTAAAACGGATGCTTGTATTGAAGCGCTTAGCACTCACCTTGAGCAGAACGGCGGCATCAAGCCAGAAAACATAAGTCGAAATACCAAAGCAATTTTCGATCTGTTAGCGGTGGCATATCTCCGTCAAGGCGAA
Organism: uncultured Bacteroidia bacterium; assembly: GCA_964534295.1. Classification (GTDB taxonomy): domain Bacteria; phylum Bacteroidota; class Bacteroidia; order J057; family J057; genus JBCAWW01. The sequence continues at coordinate 4,482 of CAZHOC010000121.1, forward strand.
CTCGAAAACTGCCTTAATCAGCATACTGCTAGCTCATGTATCATTCCTTTTAGGCCTGAAGCCCTTCACCAGTTGCGGACAGGGTCTGAAAAAGCCATTGAGCTTTATGAAATGATCCTTAGTCGCAGCCCGCGGGACTATCAATCTCTATGGTTGCTCAATTTGGCCTATCAGACATTAGGAACTCCCCAAACTGATATTCCAGAAGCCTGGCGCTTGAATTATCCAGATTGGACGCGCCAAGAAAAAGATTTTCCTCGCTTTGAAAACATCGCTATGCAAACCAATACGGCTATTAATGGCCTTTCTGGAGGGGCATGTATGGATGATTTTAATGGCGATGGCTATCTCGATATTTTTGCCACTTCATATGGGATGACTGATCAGGTAAGACTGATGCTTAACGATCAAAAGGGGCAGTTTTACGATCATACTGAGGCGGCGGGGCTATTAGGCATTAGCAGTGGTCTCAACGCTGTACACGCGGATTATGACAATGATGGTCATCGGGATATCTTGGTCTTGCGTGGAGGTTGGCTGACAGAGCATGGCCAGCATCCCAATTCTCTGCTCCGCAATCGTGGGGATGGCACCTTTGAGGATGTAACTTTCGCCGCAGGCCTGGGCGCTGCCTATCCTACGCAGACCGCTGCTTGGGCCGATTTTGATCGTGATGGCTGGCTAGATTTATTCATCGGCAATGAGTCTGCTCAAGGAAAGGGCGTCTTTTGTGAACTCTATCGCAACAATGGCGACGGAACCTTTACCGAAATGGCTCGAGAGCGAGGCATTAGTGTGAGTACGATTGTCAAAGGAGTGAGCTGGGGTGATATCAATAATGATGGCTGGCCGGATTTATACATTTCTACCCTTGGCGGCAAGAACAAACTCTACAAAAACCAAGAAGGTAAGTTCTCGAACATAGCTTTTCCGGCTGGGGTCCAAAATCCTAATTTTAGCTTTCCTTGCTGGTTTTGGGACTATGATAATGATGGCTGGCAGGATATCTTGGTTGCTAGCTATGACATGAACTCCTACACCTATTTGGGAGGTGTTTTTGGACGGGAGCTTTATGAGGGAGGCGCCTTCGCCGAACGCTTACACCTCTATCACAACAATGGGGACGAAAGCTTTACAGAATTAGCCGATTCACTGGGTATCGCCAAGGCTGTTCATGCTATGGGGAGTAATTTTGGTGACCTTGATAATGATGGTTTCCCTGATTTTTATATCGGTACGGGTGCGCCTAATCCCATGAGTGTAGTACCCAACCGGATGTTTCTCAATCAAGCAGGTAGTAAATTCACTGAGGTCACGGCAGCAGGTGGATTTGGCCATCTACAAAAGGGCCACGGGGTCGCTTTTGGGGATCTAGATAGAGATGGCGATCAGGACATTTATATGACCGTAGGCGGAGCCTATGAAGGGGATGTTTTTACCAACGCCCTTTTTGTCAACCCTGGATTTGAACATCAGAGCTGGCTTAGTATCCGTCTCGAAGGCACAAATAGCAATCGAGATGCCATTGGAGCCCGTCTTGAAGCTACCTTAAGCTCAGGAGATACCATTTGGCGCCAATACGAAAGCGTAAGTACCGGTGGCTCTTTTGGCGCTTCTAGCTTAGAGGTAGAGTGGGGAGTCGGCCGTGCCGAACGCTTAGAGGAACTTAAGGTAAGTTGGCCTAGTGGTTTTGAGCAAAGTATCCGCGATCTTTCCCTCAATCAACATTATTTGCTAAAGGAAGGAGAAAAGCCCGAGATCCTCGATTTAAAAGCAATCCCTCTGGCTGCGAGCCCTCAATAAAAAGGCATTCAAAAAATCCATTCTTTTTTTGCTCAGAAAGCCTTTCCTTTGTGGGTAAAAATTACCCAGCCCCCTATGGTAAAGAGTCCGATCCAATACAATCGACGCAGCCTTTCAAACGAATTCCTTCTCGAATTATATCAAGATATTTTGCTTCCCCGCATGGTGGAAGAAAAGATGCTGATCCTGCTTAGACAGGGGCGCATCAGTAAGTGGTTTTCTGGTATTGGGCAAGAAGGCATTGCGGTCGGTTTGACCAAGGCCTTGCAGACCCAGGACTATATTCTTCCGCTGCATCGAAATCTCGGCGTTTTTACGACGCGTCGTATGCCTTTGCGTCGGTTGATCGAACAGTGGCTCGGCAAAGCCGAGGGCTTTACCAATGGGCGTGATCGCTCCTTTCACTTTGGCTCTCCTGAGCATCGTGTCTTTGGTATGATCTCTCACCTAGGCGCTATGTTGCCTGTGGCTGATGGCCTTGCCTTGGCTAGTAATCTCGATAATCAAGATTTTATTGCCGTCCCTTTTTCAGGAGACGGCGGTGCTAGTGAAGGGGATTTTCATGAAGCCATCAATGTCGCTTCTGTTTGGGATATCCCGGTCCTCTTTGTGATCGAAAATAATGGCTACGGCCTGAGCACTCCTGGACGGGAGCAATTTCGCTGTGAAAGCTTAGCGGATCGTTCGCATGGTTATGGCATCAAAGGCTATTCTATCGATGGTAACAACGTCCTTGAAGTGTTCCATGTTGTGAGTGCGATTGCGCGTCAGATGAGGGAGGATCGTAAGCCAGTCATCTTAGAGTGTAATACCTTCCGAATGCGGGGGCATGAAGAGGCTTCCGGCACCAAATACGTTCCCCAAGAGCTTTTTGACGAATGGGGGCTTAAGGATCCCGTCAATAATTTTGAGCAGTTTTTGCTTGCCGAAGGGGTGATTACAGAGGAGCGCATCAAGCAATTGCGCAAGTCTACCAAAGATCATATCAATGAGGCCGTAAAAGAGGCTTTTGATGCGCCTACGATTAGTGTCTCTCTTGCCCAAGAAAAAGAGGATGTCTATGCTCCTGCTACCTATTCGCTAGAGATTCCCAATCCTGCCCAAAGCAAAGAAATTCGCTTTGTAGACGCGATTAGTGAAGGGCTACGCCAAGCGATGGAAAAACATGATGATCTCGTTTTGATGGGCCAAGATATTGCTGAGTATGGCGGCGTATTCAAAATTACCGAAGGCTTTGTAGAAGCGTTCGGCAAAGCCAGAGTCCGAAACACGCCTATCTGCGAATCCGCTATTATTGGCGCAGGTATGGGATTGTCCCTCGCAGGACACAAGGCAATGGTCGAAATGCAGTTTGCGGATTTCGTCTCCTGTGGTTTCAATCAAATCGTTAATAATCTCGCCAAAAACCATTATCGCTGGGGCCACGCTCCAGATGTCGTCGTACGTATGCCGACCGGTGGTGGCATGGGAGCAGGACCTTATCACTCTCAAAGCAATGAGTCTTGGTTTACTTCGGTTCCAGGCCTCAAAATTGTCTATCCTTCCGATCCAATGGATGCGAAAGGCCTGCTGACGAGCGCAATCTTAGATCCAAATCCAGTCCTGTTTTTTGAACATAAAGGGCTTTACCGTTCCACCACAGCTGATGTCCCTACCGAATACTACAATCTACCCATAGGGGAAGCCGATTTTGTGCAAAGCGGGGAAGATGTCAGCATCATCACTTACGGGATGGGCGTTCACTGGGCGAAGGCAGCTGCAGCAAATATGCCCGATGCCAGTATTGAGATTGTTGATCTGCGTACGCTTATCCCTTGGGATACGGAAGCTGTATATCGCTCAGTGCGTAAAACAGGCAAGTGTATTGTGCTCTATGAAGACACTTATACGGGTGCTTTTGGTGCAGAAATTGCCGCCAGTATTGGAGAAAACTGCTTCGCAGAACTCGACGGTCCAGTGGTCAGAGTCGGTTCTTTGGATACGCCCGTGCCATTTCATCCAGATTTAGAAAAACAGTTTATGGCCAATGCGCGTTTGGAAGATAAGCTACGTGAGCTTCTAGAGTTTTAATATTTATAAATGAAGAGTGTTCGTCCTATTGCTTGGCTCATTTTGGCGGTATGCGCTATTGGAGTCAGCTTAATCTGGATTTTGCCTGAAGTTTTTACTTCGAATGTAGTTGAAAAGGAAAGCTTTACGGAACTAGGGCCGGAGAAGGATTTTATGATCGAGGTAGACTGGGGGGATATACCCGCTGGCATTGCTTTTAGAGCCGTAAAGTCTGATTGGGAGGTACACGCCCGCGGCGAACGCTCAATCGTGGTGTACGATTTCAAGGCCGAGGCCATGAGTCAAGCAGAGGTTTTGGAATCCCTCCAAATGGATTTAATCTTAGTAGATGAGCAGGGGACTACCCTAAGAGAAGAAAATATCGATACTGTTTTTCATCATCAAAAAGCTAAGGACATAATATCCCTGCATTGGCGACTGCAAGACACGCTGAGCGAAATAATTGACCCTAGCAAAATCCGAGTTAGAAGCATCCGGACCAATTATAGCTCAGGCCTAGCTGAGGTAGCTTTAAAGCCAAAGATAGAACCGAAATGGGCAGGTGTGAAACCCGAGCATGTAGACTTTAGCTTTGAAAGCAGGTCGCTTTCGCATATCCCAGCCGAAATGTCGGATAGCAATCTCGTTACCTTTGCCTTCGCTACACAAAATCACGGTGATGTTCCTATCGAGTACCTGATGGTAAACGTAGAAGGCTTTGATGAGCAGGGTAATTCTCTTTTTGTCTGGGACAAAATCGTGGTAGATGATTCTGATGCTCCCATGCAAGCCCGCAGCACGCGCTTGAGTCATGTTCATGCTACTGAACCCCCTGAATTTGATACAGAGCCTCTCGCCTATGTCAGGCTTACCATCCTTGAGGCAGATTATTAATACAAAAAAAGGAGTCTGAATCGGCTTTCAGACTCCCGGATGTATAATGATATGTAACCATTACTGCCAAATGAATTTCTCTGCGAAGATGGGATAGCCCACAGGATCTAAAACCTGTAAAATATAAATCCCTCTTGAGAGATTGGGGTAGGAGAGGGGAATGTGATTATGCCCACTTCCTAGATTTATCGCTACCCTCTGATACTCTTTTCCTGAAATATCAAGCACACTGATGTAAGCATTTGATTGCTCGGGAGCGAACCATTGTAGACTGAGCATTTGAGAACCTGGCTGGTGAATCAAGCTAGCCAACTGCTCCCCATTATCGGGACGAAGCTTGACGATAGGTGAGTATGAAAAGGCACCATCAAAATCCGTCTGCTTGATGCGGTAATACAGCTGCTCATGAATCAAAAATGGATCGTTAAAACGGTATT